>JAEYZB010000179.1 GCA_023428205.1 Bacteroidota bacterium
CAGCACTAACAAAGCGTTCTGAATTTCCAAAAGCTGTGCCTCTCGAAATTGTTTTTCTATAGTCTTTTCCCCTATAGTTTTATCGCCATGTGAGATAGCCGAAAGCGATTGTTTCAAACGTTCAAAAAAGTTAGGGCGGGACATTGGGTTACATCACAATTTTTATCACCTGACCTTTTTTTATCAGTGAATTTGATGTCAATCCATTATCGTTTTTCAGTTTAGAAACGGTAATTCCCGGATAGCGTTGGGCAATAGTCCAAAGCGTGTCCCCTGACTGCACTTTATACCAAACAACTTTATTCACAGATTCAGAGGTGCCTTTTTGAGAAACTGTTTTTTGTACTGCTTCTTTTCCCTTAGAAATATCTGCAGCACTGCCCATCTCAGCCGATGCCTCATTTTTATTATTTTCCGTAGCGAGAGTCTCCTCGCTTTTTTCAACCTTTTTGTTAGCGGCAAGCGCGCTGTTGTTGCTAACAGGAACTTGAATGTATTTCACTATTTTCAATCGCTGTCCGGCCTGCAAATAGTTTCCGACTTTATTCCAACGTTTTATATCAGAAACAGAAACGCCATGCCTACGCGCTACAGAAACCAAATTATCGCCCGAACGAACTTTGTACCATGTTGTTCTTTGCTCCCGCTCAAATTCTGTAGCGGCAAGAGCTTGTGCCTCTTGAACTGTAAATGAAGGGTCGTTCAAAATTTGTTCTTTTTTCGATTCAAACTGAACAAAATAATTCACCGGTAAATTCAGTGGAAAGCCATTTGATGTAGGAGGAATAATCCCTACCTTGAGCGAAGGATTTAAAAATTGCAACTCTTCCACAGGCATTCCTAAATTATTCGCAATATGCTGAAGGGTTACTTTCCCTACAATGTTTACTGTATCCACTGCATATAACTCGCGCTTAGGTTCAGCGGGTTTCAATTTATAATCATCAGCATAATGCATCACATACGCCATCGCAATAAATGTTGGCACATAACTTCGCGTTTCGGCAGGCAGGTAATATTTCAACGACCAAAAATTACGGCTTCCGGAACGAGCAATTGCTTTATTCACCCAGCCTGGTCCCGAATTGTAAGCCGCAATCGCCAACTGCCAATCGCCATAAATAGAATACAACTGCTGCAAATATTTTGCAGCTGCCCGCGTAGATTTCATTGGGTCTCTACGTTCGTCCACGTATGAATTTACACTACAACCCATTTCCTTTCCTGTCCCAATCATCAATTGCCAAAGTCCTGTCGCGCCTGCACAAGAAACCGCATTAGGATTCAGAGCCGATTCAATTAATGCCAGATATTTCAGTTCATCAGGCATCTTTTTTTCATCTAATGTTTGTTCGAAAATCGGAAAATAAATTTGCGAAGCCGCAAGTAATTTAGTCATCAATTCACGTCTGCGATAAGCGAATAAATCAATAAACGCTTTTACATCTGAATTATAATCCATTCGAAACAAAGAAGGAATTTGTTGCATTCTGACACGCATCTCTTCATCGGTGTAACGCGGCAACTGATCTGCAGGAAGCGCTATCAATCGTTGTAGTTCTGTTGTGTCAACAAACAGTTTTTCACGAGTCAATGAACGCGACAATGAATCTATCGACAAAATAAGCGGATCATTTGCAACACAATCATTTTGTGCAAAAACAGATTCCGCATTTGCTGTTAAAAGCAGTAAGCATCCGTTTAATAATATCTTTCTCATGTCCATCATTGTTTACGTAATAAATTGGTTGATTAGGGTTTCATGGCGCAATATCCGCCATAATTAGGATTTAGTTGCAATACCAAGGAGGTTCTTATGCACTACCTCGCACAAAAATGTCATTTTTTTTGCTCACGAACAAGTAAAAAATGCAATTACTCCTTATACCCTTTGAATAAATTAACGATAATGTCTGTTTTTTTAAGAGAGGCACTCCCTTTTCCCAAAATTTAATGATTTTGTTTGAATAATGTGTGTACAAAAGCGTTATCTTCGCAGCATTATCAGCACAATCTTCTGTTTCCATGGCGAGAGAAATCATTTCTATCAAGCGAAAGGCACTTCAAATCAACTTACAAAGTTCAATTTACGGCACATTTGCTGAAATAGGCGCAGGACAAGAGGTCGCGCGAACCTTCTTTCAAGCGGGAGGTGCATCGGGGACTGTCGCTAAAACCATGTCGGCTTACGATATGGCATTTTCAGATTCAATCTACGGAGAAGAAGAAAGCGGTCGGTACGTAACTCGTTCCAGACTATATAAAATGCTGGAACACGAATACAATTTACTGCAACAGCGATTGGTTGGCGAAAAGTATGCCGGCAGACGTTTTTTTGCTTTTGCCGACAACTGTTCCGTGCTGAATTATCAGAAAACAAACGACCCGCATAGTTGGATGGGGTTGCGTTTTCAGCTTACACCGGGAGGCGCATATAATGATGTGATTTTGCATATTCGCATGAAAGATAAAGACGCCATTCTTCAGCAAAAAGTGATTGGCACGATTGGCGTAAATTTAATTTATGCGTGTTATTGGTATTACAACGACATGAATGCGTTTGTAGATTCCTTGTTGGATAATTTAACTCGCGACCAGGTAGAAATTGACCTTTTGAAAATTACGGGACCGAATTTCAATATTGACAATCGTCTACTGGCATTGAAAATCGTAAAAAGAGGATACACCTCAGCCACTATCTTCAGCAGCAACCGAGAGGTTTTTCAACCGAAAGATTTTCTGTACAAAAAGAATGTGTTGTGCCTCAGAAGCCGCTTCCGTCCATTCACCAAACTCAGTGAAGACATGCTGCGTAGTGGCGAATTTACATTCCAAAAAGTGTTGCCGAAAGATAGTTCATTCATCACACTCTCTGAACTTACCATGAACAATCTCTTGGCGGATACAGATAGTGACCCAACGGATTTTTTAGACCGTGCGGAAATGCTGTGTCAGTTAGGCCACACCGTTCTCATCTCCAATTGCGATAAGCACGATAAATTGGTCGGCTTTTTCCAACGCTGTCGCACCAATCACTTAGGAATTGTAGTAGGAACTATGAATCTGAAAGAGCTATTCACTCTCAACAATTATGAAGATGCTTCGCGCGAACTGCTAAAGTATTTCGGAGGAGTATTCGTAAATAAGACAATCATGATTGCTTATCCATATTTCGATATTGAAACGCAGAATGTGGTTAGCACGAAAGAATTGCAAGTCCCATCTGAATTGCAACTTCTTTATCAACATCTTTTGCAAAGCAAACTGATTGTAGATGCTGAAAACTATCATGCAGAATACATGACTATTTTCTCGGATAAAATTGTGCAGATGATTGCTGATGGAAAAGATGAATGGAAAAAATTAGTGCCGAAAAAAGTGGAAGAACTTATTTGCCAATCGTCTCTTTTCGGATATTGCAAGAACCCTCAAGAAGTCTAAAGGATTTATTTTTAAATACTCCTGAAAAAATGTAAGTTTGGACAATGAAATGGAAGTTAGTTGTTTTCAGCTTGTTATTTTGGTTCTGCGAGATAAACGCACAAGCAGTTTTTCAGTTTACCGCCACCATTGACACCGTAAATGAAACAGATGGAACGGTGCTGTTAGGCTACATAAAAACAAGTCAATCTTCTCCCGTCAGTAAAAACTACAAAGTGCTTTATAAAGGCGGTACAGCCGACACCATTGATATTGGTTATTTTTCAGGATTTTCAGTATATATTCCAGAAAACACCGACTCTGTTCCTTTTTCGATACTGATAACCGATGACCACAAAGTGGAATTTACAGAATATGCGCAGTTCGTTTTGCGAGGCGTAACCCCTACTGATTCTGTAGGAACAGATTCCACCTACACGCTGTTCATCACAGACAATGAGTTGCCGGCAACTATCGGTTTCTCCATCACTCAGGGAACTATTTGGGAAACGCAGAACCAATACTTTATGCATGTGGTGTGCAACAATCCCAATCCAACAGATGTTACCTGCTATATACGCGTTGACGAACCAATTTCTACCTTGACACGAGGAATAGACTACTACTACGATGACCGGACACTTACATTTCCTCCGGGCTACTCGGTTCAAAGCACGTACTATTGGGTATTAGATGACAATGATGTAGAACCTACCGAATTCTGTATTGCGAAGCTAAGTGATTTTGGAGCCAATACTATAACCGATTCCGTTTTTACATTTACGGTAAAAGATGATGATTCCCCTCGACCTTTAAGCCTTTCGTTTGACTATACGGAAGCTACTGTTTGGGAAGATACAACTCCTGTTGTTCCCGTGTATATTACAATCAACAATCCTTGGAATAAAACCTATTCATACAATATCTATGTGCACAATGGCTCATCTACGACTACTTCGGGCGATTTTCAGATTCTCCACGGCAACCTAAATGCTGAACCGGGAATATCACACGACACCGCCTTCATTAAAATCGTAAATGATGATAATATGGAGGATATTGAACAAGCTTTAATCAGAATAGGATATGGAAGCGACAACACCACCACATCACCGGACACGCTATTTACGATAAATATCATCGACACGGACTCTGCGCGAATCGGCTTTTTAGGTGCCGCCATCTCTCATTTGGAGAGCGAAGGAACTGTAGCCGTAAAATTAGTCAGCACATCTACTTTCCCTTATTCTATAAGCGTACCAGTGAACTATTACAACGGCAATGCTGTATCCAATGTAGATTATTTTTTCAGCGATACAACGGTTGTATTCCCTGCATTTTCTGCCGATACACAAGTCGTTTTCGTACCTTTGTTTGACAATCAATATTACACAGGAACACGACAGGTTAATTTACGTATCGGCAACGTTGATCCGCTAATCGGACGAAGCACTACGGGCATTTTACAGCACTCGCTGTTCATTTTGGACGATGATTCTATTATTTCGGGAATTGCTGATATTTCTGATTTTGTTGTAAATGTTTATCCAAATCCGTTCAACAATCAATTGACAGTTCGCTCGGAAAAACCGATTGAATGGCTGAAAGTAACAACACTAAACGGACAAACAGTGTACAATCCTGCTCATTTCGAAAAGCTCAATGCACCGCGTTTTTCTGACCCATTTTCGGTGGAAATTCCAACAAAGAATTGGGCTTCGGGAATTTACGTTGTACAGCTGTTTGCCGATGAAAAATGGCATACCCTGAAGGTGATAAAATCGGAGTAATGCAGCACGAACACATTTCACAGAAAAAAGAATCCTATCCTATTCTTCCGCCACTCGTGGCATATCTGCAAAAGTACGACCGAAAGCTCACCAAACCGGTTCGCTATGCAGATTTGGCGAGGTTTGATAACGCAATTACACTTTACGACAAACACGGGAAAGACTCACTTTGGGTTACGGCTCTCTATTCGAACTACGAAAGCCAAACATTGTTTGATGGATTGAAAAACATTTATTCTATTCTGAAAAGCGGTGGCGACCAGCGTGTTCATGAGCATTTGCACATTGAACGCGTGGACTATTGCACTTTCGGAAATTCCAATCCTTTTCGCATCAAAATCGTAAATAATTATAATGACGTTTATGATTATTTCTACATCAAAAAACCGGATGCTTCACGTGTTTTTGGACTGGAGCTGGAACATATTTTGTCTCCTTCGCGCATCAACTTTTTTGCTGATGAAAGCGCGTTAGTAGAAGAACACATTGCCGGAATTCCGGGAGATGTTTTCATTGAACATTACCTGCAAAATCCTGACTTCAATCAAAAACGAATCGCCAAAGAATTTGTAAAATTCAATGAGCGTTGCTTTGTTCGACTATTGGGCGATATGCGTTCGTATAATTACGTTTTCGACATTACACCCGATTTTGAGGAAGTACAGTTTCGCATTCGTGCCATTGACTTTGACCAACAAAGTTATGAAGCGCGAAAAAACCTCTATATGCCACAGTTTTTCAAAGAAAACAGAGCTTTTGTAGAATTAGTTCAAAAGCACTTTAACCAAGAAGTCGTGGAGCAATACCAGCGCGAGGAACAAACGCTGATTTACCGCAGAATTGTTTCGTCTAAAGCCCAATTACAGGAACTTTTTGCGGCTTTGGAAAACTATCCACTTTCACAGCCCGAAAAAATCATACAACTGAAACGCGAAATTTCTGCCCACTTCGAAACAGACATTTCCCATGCCGAAACGATGCCCGACTTGGTGAAAGCCATGCTGAATATTATTTTAAGAAAGCATGAAGCGACCTTGACGTTATAATCCTGCTCGTTTTTTTCACCCATTTCCTACAACTTATCCCTTACGACTTACGAGTAAAATTTTACCTTAGTCCCCTCAAAAAAACGAACAGGATTTATGTACAGAACGAATACTTGCGGAGAATTGCGAATTGGAAATGTGGGTCAAACGGTAACACTTGCCGGCTGGGTGCAACGTGTGCGCGACATCGGACACTTGGTGTTTATTGATTTGCGCGACCGATACGGCATTACGCAATTGTCCTTTGATTTGAATACGGATGCGGCTTTGTGCGAACGCGCGAAAAAACTCGGTCGTGAGTTTGTGATTCAGGTGAAAGGTACTGTGCGCGAGCGTTCGTCTAAAAACACACAAATCCCGACAGGTGAAATTGAAATTGCGGTTACCTATTTTACGATTTTGAACGAAGCGGAAACTCCGCCATTTACCATAGAAAATGAAAGTGACGGCAGTGAAGAATTACGTTTGAAATATCGTTATCTAGATATTCGCAGACCACATTTGAAAGATGTGTTGATTACTCGCGCGAAAATGATTCGTGCAATGCGCGAATATTTGGACGGCCAAGGATTTATTGAAATTGAAACTCCGAATCTGATAAAGTCAACGCCCGAAGGTGCTCGCGACTTTTTGGTTCCGTCCCGTTTGCATGAAGGCACGTTTTATGCGCTTCAGCAATCACCGCAAATCTTGAAACAGCTTTTGATGGTCGCAGGAATGGACAGATATTATCAGGTCGTGAAATGCTATCGCGATGAAGATTTTCGTGGCGACCGCCAACCCGAATTTACACAACTTGACTGCGAAATGAGTTTTGTGGAACAAGAAGACGTTTTCCAAAACTTTGAAGGAATGACGAAGCATGTTTTCAAGCAAGCAAAAAACATTGAGCTGCCAAATTTCCCTCGTTTGACCTATGCTGATGCGTTGAAATTGTATGGTTCAGATAAACCCGATTTGCGTTTCGATTGCAAAATTGTGGAACTGAATGACGCGCTTCCGAAATCGGAATTTGCGGTGTTCAATTCGCAAGTAGAAAACGGTGGCTTGGTAGCCGGTTTAAACGCAAAAGGCTGTGCAAACTATAGCCGAAAACAATTGGACGAACTCACGGAATTTGTGAAAGCAACCCATCGCGGTTTGGGTGGCTTGGTAAACATTCGTTTTGCGGAAGACGGCAGCGTGAAATCAAGTATTGATAAGTTTTTCAGCGAAGAGCAAGTACGCGAAAT
>JAEYZB010000197.1 GCA_023428205.1 Bacteroidota bacterium
ATCTAAGCTCGCATCGCCTTTCCCTGAAAAATTTAAGTTATTGATAGACACGAATGTTTTCCCTTGTTGGTCATCAAAAACAAGATTGCCGTTTTCAATTGCATATTTTTTCACTTCCATAGAAAACGCCTCTTCTTGTGTAGCGGTTGTTTTTGTTTGGTCAGTCGGCTTGGCGATATCCCAGTTTGCTTTGCCTTCCTTGTTTCTAATCATCCGAATTTTCGGCTCCACCAAACCTACCGCCAAAATTTTGTACGTTTCTTTTTTCCATACCGACATTACGTCTATCGTGAAATTGAAGTTTTTGAAATACGCCAGCGTGTCGCCCTTAAATTCATTGATACCGATTACCGACAAATCATCCACCGAAAAACTAAAATTCGGGAACGACCGAATCAGCGATAAATCGACATCACCATAATCTACTTTTGCATTCAGGCTTTTATTGATTTCCAATTTCAGCGAAGCATTGATTTCATCTTTAAACAAAAACGGAATAGAAATCAATGCCGCCAATCCTAACACCGCCAACACCGCAAAGCCGATTATTATCTTTTTCATAAAGTCAAAACGTATTTACTAAGACAATGATACACACTCTTTTCCTTTTTTATGAAAGTTTTAAAGTGGAGCGAAAAAACGAGCAGGATTGCGATGCTTAACATCTTTTCATCCATTACTTATCTACATTTCTAGGCATCGTTTTTTAATATTTAAACTGCTTAAAATCAATTATTTACAGCTTATTTGTGCGACTGAAAAAGACGACATTTCCTTTAAATATCAACAATATTGAGCGTCTTGTGGTTTTCATTTCGATAAAAAAGTGAATGTTTACGTATATTCTTTAACTAAAAAACAAAACAGTTATGGCAGAAATTCGTGCGTACAACGTGAAAACAAAAGAGAAAAATGTATTGTTACTCGATGCAGTAATTAAACAAACAGCAAAAGGAGGTTATTTAGCTCAAGGTCATGATGGCAAAGGCAATAAATTGGCAGCATTAATGAGCAAAGTAAATGCGGAAGCAGCTGTAAAATCGGGTCACGCAAAATTTGCGTAATTCTTTTTTGAAATTTCTTGTGAAGGGCGAATTCCATTCGCCCTTTTTTTATTTTGCAGAAAAAACAAATCATCATGCAAGCACGTCCGCAGCTAAATGGTCCACTGAAAAATATTATGGTGCTGGATTTTTCGCGCCTTTTGCCCGGTCCGCTAGCGGCTATGTTTTTGGCGGATATGGGCGCAGACGTTATCAAAATTGAAAGTCCGAAAAGTCTCGATTATGTTCGTTTTTTTCCACCACATCTGGACGACAACTCGGCCTATTACTATGCGCTAAACCGCAATAAAAAATCACTTTCGGTAGATTACGCTCAGCCGCAAGGTTTGGAAATCATTTACGAATTGGTGAAAAAAGCAGACGTGCTGATTGAACAGTTTCGCCCAAACGCTATGGCGAAGTTGGGTTTGGATTTTGCGACTTTACAAAAGATAAATCCGAAATTAATTTATGCTTCCATTACCGGCTACGGACAAAATTCGAGCATGTCCGACTTTGGCGGACACGATTTGAATTTTATGGCGATATCGGGTTTGCTGAGCTGTACAGGAACGGAAGAAGAAATCGCCATTCCGGGCTTCCAAACGGCTGATGTGGCGGGCGGCTCATATATGACCATGAATGCCATTTTAGCGGCTCTTTTTCAACGCACACAAACCGGAAAGGGAACACATTTGGATATTGCCATGACGGACTGCGTATTGCCTTTGGCGGCTCTCGCATTAGCAGAAACAGAGGCAAGCGGGAAACTCACGCCATGCGGAAAATTTCAACTTTCAGGCGGTGCCGCAAACTACAACGTGTTTAAGTGTAAAGACGAAAAATGGTTAGCGGTAGGCGCGTTGGAGGCAAAATTTTGGAACAAGGTTTGTGTACGTTTACAAAAACCCGAATGGGAAAGTGAAGTGTTTTACAATTCAGAGAAAATAAAAGCGGAATTGAAAGAACTTTTTAAAACGAAAGTCCGCGATGAATGGGAGGTCTTTTTCAAAGCAGACGATGTGTGCATCACACGCATTAATGAACTCGATGAAGTGATGAACGACCCCTATATTTCAGAAAGAAAACTGTTCGCTTCATTTGATGTGCATGGCAAAAAAGTCAGCAGTGTTCAAATGCCCGTTAAATTGCCTGATACAGAACAAAACGTTTCGTGGTTAGCACCGAAATTAGGTGAAGACAATGAAGCTATTTTGCGTTCGCTGAACTACAGCGAAGAACAAATTGCGACATTGAAACAAAACGACATTGTGCAATGATTTCTCTTGCTAACATAACCCGTTTGACCGTACTATTGGTTGTGGCTTTTGTGCTAAGTGTAGGAATATATTATGCATTGCTGCCTACCGACCAAAACTACTTCAAATATGATGCATGGGGCTACTACATTTATCTGCCCTCTTTTTTCATTTATCATGATGCATTGCAGATAAGCCACGCGGCTGACGCAATATGGAAATATGACCTATCACACTATTTCTATCAAGCCTCGAAATTACCCAACGGAAATTATGTTTTCGGCTATACAGGAGGGGTGGCTTTATTGCAACTTCCGTTTTTCCTTGCCGCGCATTTCACCGCTCTTTGTCTCGGATTCGTTGCTGATGGCTATAGTGCTGTTTATCGGACAGCGGTTCTTTTCAGCGGAATCTTTTATGGCTTGTCAGGGCTTGTTTTCTGCTACCGCTTTTTGCGTTTCTATTTCGATTCGAAAATTGCAGTTCTTGCGTGTCTCATATTGCTATTTGCTACCAATCTGTTCAATTATCTATTTTTTCAAAACGGAATGGGGCACGTTTATTCGTTTTTTCTTTTCAGTACGGCAATGTTATTCACAAAACGTTTTTATGATTCAGCAAAACTACAAGACGTATTGATTGTAGGATTAGCTTCGGGCTTAGTATTTCTCATTCGGCCGACTAACATTCTATTTCTGATTCCATTGTTTTTCATTGGGACAAAGAATATTATTCCGCGCCTGCAATTTATGTGGCAAAACCGATGGAAAATAATACTCGCCTCCCTATTGGCCATTTGTCCTTTTTGTTTACAAATGATATACTGGAAATGGGCAACAGGTACGTTTTTTTTCAATCCGTATAGCAATTTAGGATTGGGCTTTGACTTCCTTCATCCCCATATTTATTTCGGTTTATTCAGTTACGAAAAAGGGTGGTTATTTTATTCGCCTATTTTTGTACTGGCTCTTGTTGCTTGGCTTTTTAAAAAGGATTTCCCTCCTGTTTCTAAATGGATTTTGGGTCTATATTTTTTGTTGAATATCTATATTATTTATTCTTGGAAAGTCTATAACTATGGTGGTGGATTCGGAGCGCGCCCGATGGTAGATTCA
>JAEYZB010000218.1 GCA_023428205.1 Bacteroidota bacterium
GAGTCACAGATTCAGCCTCCCTGCCTTTCACACGTGCTTCGATAACACACTTTTTGTCATCAGGACCTGATTTGCCCTTGTTTTCATCGCTAAAATAAACATCAAATCTAGTTACATAACCTTCAAAGCGTTTTAAAATCTCGTTCAATTCCGATTTGTATTTTTCTTTAAACTCTTGTGTGCCTTTGATGTGGTTGTCCGTATTAATGATAATTTCCATGATTAATTGTGTTTTGATAGTGAATAAAAGTATTTAAGAATAAAGATTTTTTCTCATTTCTATATTTTATGGTTGATATGTATAGGTTTTGTCGTTACACCAAATGCTTGTTTGTCCACGCAGAAGAGAATATGTTATCACTTCATTGTACAAATTCCATGTTCCCGAAACGATGTTTTGGCTGAATTGCATTTCCTTGCCATAATATAATCCGCGCAAGCGCCCGTATTGGTCTTGATAAACCAAAATATGGCGATACGCATCAATTGACAAAGGTGCGATGCGTTCCAGCATTTGCAATTTACCTTGATACCATACATAAAAATTATTGCCTTGGTCGGTAAACGCAATCATATTTTCTTTCACCAATAATTGCTTCGGACGCGATTGTGATAATTCGGTAGT
The DNA here is from genome assembly GCA_023428205.1 of Bacteroidota bacterium. Classification (GTDB taxonomy): domain Bacteria; phylum Bacteroidota; class Bacteroidia; order Chitinophagales; family LD1; genus CALAYL01. The sequence goes on from JAEYZB010000218.1 coordinate 626, forward strand.
TTCACCGTTATACCAAACATTCAAGCGGTTTTGTTGGTCGTAGTAAACGAAAAACCCTTCCCCTAAAATGCAGTTTTTTCTAAACGGAATAGTCGTTTCGTATGTTTGTCCTGCGTAATAAATTTTGAAGTTGTTTATATAATCATTGTAAACCACTAAATCGCGATTCGCATAAAATGTAGTAGGAGTGTACCAATCAATAATTTTTGACTCGCCCTGATAAAACACTTTAAAATTTCCTGAACGGTCAGTGTATGCAAAAATGTTATCACCGATTTTGCCTTCGTTGCCATTAATTGCCCATTGCTCAATGAGAGTCGTTTGCCCATTATAAAATACTTTCGTATCGCCAATGCCGGATGTCCAAACAATTAAACTGTCGCCATACCAGTAGCTTGTGTCTTGTGCCAAGCCGTCTAACTTTTCAAACTTATCATTTTGTAATACCGCAAGCGTTCCCATATTGTAGTAGCCGACCCAATTATCCGTTACGAAAAAATTGGGTTTGTTATCCAAAACGGGATAAAGCTTTCCTTTATAAAAAGCTTTGAAACGACCAACCGATGTGGTGTATAGCATTGCATTCTTCCCCACTAAAAAGGTGTCTAACGGTAAGCTTTCAATGAATTGCATATCCGTTCCGTCAAACACATATTGCCTGCCGTACAAATCGGAAAAAGGCGCGACAAACTGAGCCTGTCCGAAGCTTAAAAAGGTGGCAAACAGTGCCGTAAATATTGTTTTATTGAACGTCATCTCTTAGCTTTTAAGCGATGCCAAGTCAATTACAAAACGATATTTTACATCGCTTTTTATCATCCGCTCGTAAGCGGTGTTGATATAGTCAGCGTTGATGACTTCTACTTCCGAAACGATATTGTGTTCTGCACAATAGTCCAGCATTTCCTGTGTCTCGGCAATTCCCCCAATGAGCGAGCCGATAATGCTTCTGCGCTGTCCAATCAAACTAAACGCATTGACCGTAGATGGAATTTCAGGAACGCCTACCACAATCATAGTGCCGTTTGTTTTCAGTAATTGCAAATAAGTATTGTAATCGTGCTGTGCAGAAACGGTATTTAAAATGAAATCAAACTTTTTCGTCAGGCTTTTCATGGTTTCTTTATCGGAAGTCAGTGCAAAATGGTGTGCTCCTAATTTTTTTGCATCGGCTTCCTTCGATGGCGAACTGCTCAGCATCGTAACTTCTGCACCGAACGAAGCTGCAAATTTTACCGCCATGTGCCCCAAGCCTCCAAGTCCAAGAACCGCTACTTTATGCCCTTTCCCGACTTTTACGTGGCGCAATGGTGAATAGGTAGTGATGCCGGCACACAACAAAGGGGCAACATTCGCCAACGGTAATTTGTCGGAGATTTTCAGTGTATAATTTTCGTCCGTTACAATTTGTGTGGAGTAGCCACCATAAGTTGGCGTTTTTTTGTCGCGCTCGAAACTGTTGTATGTGCCACTCATGCCATTGTCGCAGTATTGCTCTATGCCTCCTTTGCAATTTTCACATTCACGACACGAATCCACAAAACAACCCACGCCTGCTAAATCACCAACCTTGAATTTTTTTACATGCTCGCCAACGGCCGTTACGCGACCCACAATTTCGTGTCCCGGAACAACAGGATAACGACTCGGTCCCCATTCGCTTCGTGCTGTGTGAATATCGGAGTGGCAAACGCCACAATATAAAATTTCAATTTGCACATCGTGCGCTCCAACATTTCTTCTTTCCAAACTAAATGGCGCTAATGGTGTGGTGGCACTTTGCGCTGCGTAGGCTTTTGCAATTGTTCCCATATAATTTATTTTAAAGTGAGTTGAGTCAATGAATGTTATGCGAAGTTCGTAAAAAAACGAAGAATGGATAACCCTTAGGAATTTTTACACAAACGATAATTTCAATATGTTTACGCAATAAAAAATAACACTATGGCAAGTTTCGACATTATGAGCAAAATAGACCCGCAAACTGCCGAAAACGCGGTGAATGTGGCGAAAAAAGAAATCTTGAACCGCTACGATTTTCACGGTTCGAAGTCGGAAATTGATTTCAATAAAAAGGATTTGGTGCTGAACATTACGACTGAAAATGAGATGCGCTTAGATGCTATTATTGATATTTTGATTTCACGTGCCGGTAAGCAGGGCATTGACCCGCGTGCGTTTGACCAAACTAAAGAGCACTATGCTTCGGGCGCGATGATTAAAAAGGAAATTAAATTCCGCAACGGTTTGGACAAAGAAGTGATGAAGAAAATCACGAAAGCCATTAAAGATAGCGGACTGAAAGTTCAAGCTGCGCAAATGGATAATATCATTCGCGTTACGGCAAAGAAAATTGATGATTTACAACAGGTCATTTCACTGTGCCGAAAAACGGATTTTGATGTGCCGTTACAGTTTGATAATATGAAGCAGTAGCACTCATCCTGCTCATTTTTTTACACCACTTTGCAAATGGGGCAAAAAAATGAGGTCGATTCTAATAGCGCGCGAGTGGCTCTACCTCTTGTCCCACAAATTCTCCATTCAGAAATTTGTAATGAGCCGCCATTGCAATCATTCCTGCGTTATCGGTGCAGTATTCTGTCTTGGGAATGAACACTTGCCAGTTCATTTTTTTGCTGGTTTCTAAAAGCGTATTTCGCAAACCTGAATTTGCGGAAACGCCACCCGCCAAAGTAATGGTCGAAATTCCCTGTTCTAATGCCGCTTTTTTGAGTTTCCGCAGGAGATATGAAACAATTGTATGTTGAATAGAAGCGCAAATATCATTCAAGTTTTCCTGTACGAAATTCGGATTCGTTTTCACTTCATCGCGCACGAAATACAGCACAGAAGTTTTCAGTCCACTAAAACTGAAGTTTAAGCCTTCCGCTTTCGGTTCGGGGAATTTGAAAGCGAGCGGATTCCCTTGTTGCGCGTATTTATCAACGAGCGGTCCTCCGGGATATGGCAATCCTAAAATCTTTGCTGTTTTATCAAAGGCTTCGCCCGCAGCATCGTCAATCGTTTCTCCAATTACGGTCATATCATTGGGCGATTTCACGAGTACAATTTGCGTGTGTCCGCCCGAAACGGTGAGGCACAAATGCGGAAACTGAGGCGTGCCGTCAATGAAATTTGCCATCACGTGCGCTTGCATGTGATTCACTTCTATCAGTGGTTTTCCGAGCGCGAGCGCGAGCGATTTCGCAAAGGAAACGCCTACCATCAGCGAACCAATCAATCCCGGTCCGCGTGTGAAAGCAATAGCGTCAATATTTGTTTTTTCAACGCCCGCATTTTTGATAGCGGTTTCTACCGCAACCACAATATTTTTCAAATGTTCGCGCGAAGCCAGTTCGGGAACAACACCGCCCCATGCTTCGTGCACGGCTTGCGAAGCGATACAGTTCGACAAAATTTTTCCATCGCGGCACACCGCTGCGGAAGTGTCATCACAAGAAGATTCTATAGCGAGAAGAAGTGGCATTAGGGTGCGAAGGTAAGATTTTATGAGTGCTGAAAAAATGGCATTTTTTTGCCGATTTTTCGGTTTGGTAAGTTTTCGTATTTTTGATGTGTAAAAAGCAATTATGGCTGTAATGAATTTGTTATCTCGAATTACGTTCAATCCGAATCAGTGCAACGGAAAACCGTGCATTAGAGGAATGCGAATTCGCGTTGCTGATGTGCTTGCATTGCTCGCCAATGGATTGACAACAGAAGAAGTGCTGAAAGAAATGCCCGACCTTGAAGCGAAAGACATTCAAGCGTGTTTGGCGTACAGCATAAGCCAAATCGACCATCCCGTTTTGAAAGTCGCGTAATGATTATCATTGATGCACAACTCTCGCCTCATCTTGCACCGTGGGTTGCAGATAATTTCGGTGTAGAATGTTTCTCGGCTAAATATCTTGACTTGTTGTGTGCTGAAGACAAACAAATTTTCGAATTCGCGAAAAAATCCAATGCCATTGTAATGACGAAAGATGAAGATTTCGTCCAGTTGTTACATCGCTTTGGAAGTCCGCCAAAAATCATTTGGATTACGTGTGGCAATACATCTAACGAACAAATGAAACAATTGCTAAACGCCAAACTTACTCAAGCTCTTTTGCTGTTGCAAGAGCACGATTTAGTGGAATTGACAGATTGAAAAAACGGCATTTTTTATGCTTTTTTCCGTATTATCATTATCTCCAAAATTCCTCACAAAAAAGTGTGCATTGTTACGAGTGTGTTGTTTAATTCATTGATTTACAGCATTAAAACTCTTATTTTTTTGTGGAAACCCTGTGTAAAACTAAAGCAACGTTAAACACTCTTTTCTTACTGACCTGCTTTTGTAACTTCACGTCCCCGAAAAAACGGTTGTTGGTTATTGGTTGTTAGGCGAAAAAACGCGCTTTCCCAATAACTAAAAACTATCAACGAATAACTTTTTGAATTATGCAGTTGACGACATTAGAAATTAAAGGATTTAAAAGTTTTGCCGATAAAACCACGATTCACTTCAATAATAATATTACAGGGATTGTAGGACCGAACGGTTGCGGAAAATCGAACGTAGTGGATTCTATTCGCTGGGTGCTGGGGGAGCAAAAAACTTCGCAATTGCGTTTGGAGAAAATGGAAAACCTGATTTTCAACGGCACGAAGAACCGTAAAGCCGCTTCGCTCGCGGAGGTTTCGCTCACGTTTGAAAACACGAAAAATCTCGTTTCGTCCGATTACAAAACCATTACGATTACGCGCAAACTCTTTCGCGATGGCGAAAGTGAATATCGTTTGAATGATGTTCCGTGCCGATTGAAAGACATTTCTTCATTGTTTATGGATACGGGCGTGAGTTCCGATTCATACTCGATTATTGAACTTGGAATGGTTGATGAGTTGCTGAACGACCGCGATAACTCGCGCAGAAAACTGTTTGAACAGGCTGCCGGTGTTTCCAAATACAAAAAGCGCAAGAAAGAAACGCTTGATAAATTGAAAAATACCGATGCCGATTTGGAGCGTGTGAAAGACTTGTTATTTGAAATTGAAGGTAATTTGAAAACGCTTGAAAAGCAAGCGAAGAAAACGAAACAGTTTTATGAACTGAAAGAAGAGTACAAAAACTTATCGCTCATTTTGGCGAAATTTTCGTTGCTTGAGTATAAAGAACAATATAAGCGTTTGGAACTCCAAAAACAAACGGAAAGCGACAAACGTTTAGAGATTGAAACTGCTATAAAAACTGCGGAGGCGGCTCTCGAAAAAGAGAAATTGGCGAATGTGGATAAGGAAAAAACACTGATGGAGATTCAGAAAAAGCTGAACTCCCTGGTGAGTGGTGTGAGTGAACGCGAAAACGAACGTAATCTGCTCAACTCGCAGGTAAAATTTGCTCGCGATAAAATGGACAATGCCGAAAAACTGATTATCGAAGCGAAAGACCAATCGGAGAAATTGAAAATTGCGATTGAGCGATTGGAAGCAGATAAACAAACGGAAAGCGCAGTACTCGAAACAAAGAAGAGCGACCTTGCCATTTTGGAAAAAGCATTGAGCGAAATCCGCACACGACACGCTTCGACTAAAGATAATTTGACAAGTGAACAAAAAGCATACAGCGAAACCGAGCGTCAGATTATTGACTTGGAAAAGAAACTCGCAGTCAATCGTTCGAGCAACGAAAGTTTGCAGCGCGATTTATTCAACAGCGAAGAAGATACCACTGCGAAACGCAAAGAATTAGAGGGATTTCAGACTGCGGTGGAAACCTTGAAAAAAGAACAGGAAGCACAAGCAAAAACGATTCAGCAGTTAGAAAAAGACGAAGCGGAACGCAACGAACAAATTGCAGAACTTGTGAAACAAACGGAAACGCTACGTGCAGAACTTTCCAAAGAAGCGCGAACGCTGGATGCCAAGAAAAATGAATACGATTTGACGAAAAGCATGGTGGATAGTTTGGAAGGTTTTCCGGAGTCCATCAAATTTTTGAAGAAAAATGCGAAGTGGAGTAAAGAAGCGCCATTACTTTCCGATATTATTTATTGTTCAGAAGAATATCGTGTAGCGATTGAGAATTATCTCGAACCATATTTGAACTATTATGTAGTACAGAATTTGGAAGAAGCTGTTATGGCGGTGAATTTATTGAGCGATTCGTCAATGGGGCGCGCGAATTTTTTCATTCTTGATCAAATTAATCAGCACTACAAACCACAAAATAAAATTGCGATTGATGGCGCAAAACCCGCGATAGAATTGGTGGAATTAGACGCGACCTATTCGCAATTGGGCGCGTTGTTGTTGGATAATGTTTTTCTTTTGGACGAAGCGAATACTGCGACAGCACAAGTGAAATCCAAATCGGAAAAAGTGGTTTTGTTGAGTAAGTCAGGCAAATTTATTCGTCAGGATTTTTCATTGAGTGGCGGTGCGGTTGGTCTGTTTGAAGGAAAGAAAATCGGGCGGGCGAAAAACTTGGAAAAACTGAAAACGGAAATCGAAAAATTGGAGCGCAGCACGTATCAATTGCACACCAAAGTTTCCGACATTCAGATAAAAACATCGCAACTGAAAGGTGCCACACAAGCGAAAGAAATTGAGCAGAACAAAGCGGTATTGCGCGGAACAGAAAATAAGCTTTCCGCTTCGCAGGCAAGTATTCAAAGTTTGGCAAAATTTCTGGAATCAAGCGACCAAAAAAGCAAAGCAATCAGCGACCGATTGGAAGCCTTGAAAAAAGAAGTGGAAACGGTAAATGCTTCTTTGGAAACCTTGCGCGAATCGCAAGCGAAACAAAAGCAAGCACTCGAGATTTCCGACAAAGCATATTTGGAACTCACGAATCAACTCAGCGAATCGTCTTCAAAATTCAATCAACAAAACATCGAATTTCATCAGCAGCAAAACCGCGTGAATTCTTTGTTGCAGGAATTGAATTTCAAGAAAAGCCAAATTGAAAGTTTGGAAAATCAGTTGAAGCGCAACAAGGATATTATTGAAGAATCGAAAAAACAAATTGAGGAAAGTAACGCGAAACTGAAAACATTAGAAAGTTCATTGTTGGAAGGTTATGCGAATAAAGAATCGTTTGAAAAAGAAGTGGCGGACGCAGAGAAAAACTATTACGACTCGCGTGCCGGAATCAATGAATTGGACGCTGCATTGCGGGAGCAAAACCGCAATCGTGATTTGGCGAATAATTTGATGAGCGGTATTACGGAAAAATTGAACGATTTGAAATTGAATTTGACTTCCCTTCGCGAGCGTTTGAGTGTGGAGTTCAATATCAATGTGAATGATATTATCAATGAAGACCTCGACCCAAATTGGAATCGTGAAGTAACGGAAACCGAACATGCGAAAGTGAAAAAACGCGTGGAAGGTTTTGGCGAAATAAATCCGATGGCACTTGAAGCATACGATGAAATGAAAACGCGTTACGATTTCATTATTGCACAGCGCAAAGATTTGGACGATGCAAAAGCGTCTTTGGTGACTACGATTAAAGAAATTGATGAGACGGCCCGCGAGCAGTTCTTGTCGTCTTTCCACACGGTGCGCGAAAGTTTCATCCGTGTGTTTCGCACGCTGTTTTCGGAAGAAGACCAATGTGATTTGTTCCTCACGAATCCGGACGACCCATTAGAGTCTAAAATCGAAATCGTGGCGAAACCGAAAGGCAAGCGCCCGACTGTGATAGACCAACTTTCCGGTGGTGAAAAAACATTGACGGCAACAGCTTTGCTATTCTCATTGTATCTTTTGAAACCTGCGCCATTCTGTATTTTTGACGAGGTGGATGCGCCTTTGGATGATACCAATATTGCTAAGTTCAATAAAATCATCAATGAGTTTTCCAAAGACTCGCAGTTCATTATCGTTACGCACAACAAACAAACGATGTCGAGCGTAGAAGCGATTTATGGAGTAACGATGGTGGAACAAGGCGTTTCGCGTGTGGTTCCGGTGAACTTTAGTAATTTGAATTAGAAAATTCTGCTCGTTTTTTTGACCCATTTGTAAGTCCCTCGAAAAAACGAGCTCGTTTTTTCGCACCGTTTTAGCTATCCACAATAATCCACCTCTTTTCCACAGAAAAATAGCGTTTCCCACATGGTTTGCACATACATTCGCACATTTTCGCTGTTTAAAAGTTGAGAATTGAGAAATGCCAAAGCCTTCGCTTTGTTACCTTTGCCGAAATCGTTTTTAGAAATGAAATTCACCTATTACGGACACTCTTCCTTTTCTATTGAACTGAACGGAAAGCATTTATTGTTTGACCCGTTCATCACTCCGAATGAGTTGGCGAAAGACATTGATATAAATAGCATTGCTGCGGATTACATTTTGCTTTCGCACGGGCATTTTGACCACGTGGCAGATGTTGTTGCGATTGCACAACGTACAGGCGCGACTGTGGTAGGTTCGTGGGAAGTGGCGGAATGGTTTCGCAAACAGGGATTGAATACGCACCCGATGAATACAGGCGGGAAATGGAAATTTGATTTTGGTACGGTAAAGTGTGTGGTCGCGCAACACTCGTCTATTTTGCCTGACGGTTCGTATGGTGGCAATCCGATGGGCTTTGTGGTAGATGGTGGAAATGGAAACACGTTTTACTATGCAGGCGACACAGCTTTGACTATAGATATGCAATTGATTCCGCTAACCTCTGCGCCATTAAAATTTGCGCTTTTGCCGGTGGGCGATAATTTCACAATGGGAATTGATGATGCCATCATCGCAGCAGAATTTGTGAAAACACCGAAAGTAATCGGATTGCACTTTGATACATTCGGATATATAAAAATAAACCACCAGGAAGCCGTAACCGCATTTCAACAAAAAAATGTAGCATTATTGCTGCCCGAAATAGGTAAAAGTATAGAATTATAAGATGGGAAAAATAATAGCGTTAGCGAATCAGAAGGGCGGTGTCGGAAAAACCACCACAGCCATAAATTTAGCGGCAAGTTTGGGTGTTTTGGAATACAAAACATTGTTGATTGATGCCGATCCGCAAGCCAATGCGACTTCGGGTGTGGGCTTTGATGTGAATAACATTAAAGTGAGTTTGTATGAATGCCTGATTGGCGATGTGAAACCGAAAGACATTATTCTGCAAACCGACACTCCGAATCTTTATTTGTTGCCATCGCATTTGGATTTGGTGGGTGCGGAAATTGAATTGATTAATCACCCGAACCGTGACAACATTCTAAAAGAAATGCTTGCGGAAATCAAAGACGATTACGATTTTATTTTGATTGACTGTTCGCCATCGCTTGGTCTAATAACGGTGAATGCGCTCACGGCTGCTGATTCGGTTTTGATTCCCGTGCAGTGCGAGTATTTTGCGTTGGAAGGTTTGGGGAAATTGCTGAACACCATAAAAATTGTGCAGACACGCCTGAATCCTAATTTAGAAATTGAAGGTATTTTGCTCACGATGTATGACCAGCGTTTGCGCCTTTCGAATCAGGTGGTAGAGGAAATCAAAAAACATTTTGAAGATATTGCATTTGACACGCTTATTCAGCGCAACACGCGCTTGGGTGAAGCACCGAGTTTCGGAAAACCGGCCATTATGTACGATGCAGAAAGCAAAGGTTCTGCAAACTATATGAGTTTAGCACGCGAAATTTTACAGCGAAACAATGCAACAAATATTCCTGAAGAACAAAAAACATTTAACTTGACAGAAGAATCGGAACAATTAGACAATTAGACGATTTGACAATTTACCGATGTGCTGATTTGATGATGAAAATGAGCCATCTTTTTAATCCCCAATATTGAAGCAATGGAAGCAAAAGACACAAAAAAGAAAACCGTATTAGGGCGCGGGTTAGGCGCACTTTTAAATGAAGGTAAATCGGAAAAAGAATTTACTGCAAAAGGCATTACGAATCAGGCAGGCGTGGTAATTTACATTCCGCTGAATCAAATCGAAGTGAACCCGTTTCAGCCGCGTACTACGTTTGAAGCAGAGAGTTTGAAAGATTTATCGGATTCTATTCGTATTCACGGAGTGATTCAACCGATTACGGTTCGCAAAATTGAGAACAACAAATATCAGTTGATTGCTGGCGAAAGACGTTTGCGTGCATCAAAATTGGCGGGCAAAACAGAAATTCCTGCGTATGTGCGTTCGGCTTCAGACCAAGAGTCAATAGAAATTGCCTTGATAGAAAATATTCAGCGCGAAGATTTGAATGCGCTGGAAATTGCGATTAATTACAAACGTCTGATGGACGAATGTGATTTGACACAAGAGCAACTATCAGAGCGTTTGGGGAAAAGCAGAAGTACGGTTACAAACTTTTTACGTCTTTTGAAATTACCACCGGATATTCAGGCGGCTTTACGTGATAACACGATTTCTATGGGACACGCGAAAGCTTTGCTAGGTGTGGAATATCTGCCGACACTTTTGTCATTGTTTAAAGAAACGGTAAGCAAAAACTTATCGGTTCGTCAAACGGAAGAACTGGTAAAAAGCGTGAGCGAAAAGCCTGCTAAAAAGGATAAATCCGTAAAACCACAGGAAGAAAAAACAATTTACTTGCGCAAATTGCAAGACGAAATAGCTTCTGCATTGGAAACGAAAGTCAGTATTTCGCGCACCAAAGACGGTAAAGGGGAAATTGCTATCAAGTTTTACAATGATGCTGATTTGAATCGTTTAACGGAGGCGTTGAAAGGAATTTAATCAATCGTTAGCGAACATCGTGTTCGTTTTTTTCAACCATCTTGTTCAATCGTGCTTGTTTTTTCAGAGGACTTTATTTCAGTAGTCCTTCAATCACTTTTCCGGTACAACCGTTCGGCTCCTGAATAGAAAGCATGGCTGCGAGTGTTCGTGCAATGTCTGTCATATACACCTGTGAAAAATCTTTCGCGTTTTTCACTTTCCAGCCGAAGAAAACCAATGGAATATGTGTGTCGTATGGATATGGTGTGCCGTGTGTTGTTCCTTGCGCGTAGCCGTCCAGTCGTGCGGCTGTCGGGATAATTTCCAAATCACCGGAACGGGGCAAATAGAAATTATTGACAATACGTGTTCTGAAAAAATCAGGAATATTTTCTTCGCCTATGTCGTGTAAATCCACTACGCGATTCACCGTTTTGAATGGAATAAAAAAGTCACTGATACTTTGTTTCAGGTCATCATAATCAATTTCTTTTTTCGCTATTGCTTCTCGGTTGAAATAAACCTGATGATTGAAGAACGAAGTAATCAAGGTACTATCGTTATACGTTACACGAATAAACGAATCCAAACAGGCTTCAATATTTTCTTCGTAATCGTGACTGCTCGGCACTTTGTGGTGTGTGCTGAATTTTGCCGCATGCGCAGCTCCGTGGTCGGCAGAAATGAACAATAAATAATTGCCTTTGCCGATTTTCGTGTCTAAGTATTTCAGGAAGTCTGCCAAATCTCTATCCACTCGAATGTATGCATCTTCCGTTTCTATCGCATTGATTCCGAATTGATGTCCGATGTAGTCGGTAGAAGAACAACTCACCGCTAGAAAATCGGTAATGCCGCGACCACCGAGGGTATCTCCTTCGATAGCCGCTTTTGCAAATTCAAACGTGAAGGTATTCCCTTGCGGAGTTTTTGTAATCAGTTTATTGTAATTGACATCTTTCCATTCGCTGAAATGGCGCGGAAATACAGGGTGCTGCTCTTCTTTGTACGGCTCTTCCCATTCTACGTCATCCCCTGTGCTTTGTGAATATTCTTCGGCTTTCAAAAGCAAATTCCAATCGCTTTTCAGTAGCTCTTTGTGTCGTTGTTTTTCATTGAATTTATTGACCCAAGTCGGCAATCCTTTCAAATAATGCGAGCTCGAAATGAAACAGCCGGTGCTGTCATCAAACCAATAGGCCGCGTTGGCGCTGTGTCCTGCGGGAAGAATGGCAGAACGGTCTTTGAGCGCGAGTGAAACAACTTTGGAACGGAAATTGGTCGCCAACCGAAGTTCATCGGTGATAGTGGTGACTAATAAATTGGCAGGCGATTTTTGCCCTGTTTTGAAAGAGCCTCCAATCGGTGAAGTGTTTTTATCGTCCACACAATACACCATTTTTTTTCGCACACGGTCATACCAATCGTTTCCTGTAATGCCATGTATCGCAGGAATAGAGCCTGTGTAAATGGTAGCATGCCCTACTGCTGTATGGGCGCGGTAATATGGAATCAGCGTGTTTTCACAACTGTAACCTTCATTCAGCAAACGCTTAAAACCACCTTCGCCATATTTTTCAGAATAGCGATACAAATAATCCCAACGCATTTGGTCGAAGACTAAACCGATAACGAGTTTTGGACGTATGGGTTCAGCCGGTTGAGAAAATACAATTGAAGTGCATAGTATCGTAGTTATTGAAAGTAGAAAAAGTCGAAAGCGGAGCATCATTAGTAGATTTATTTTGCGTAAGAAACATCTTTCACCGCTTCCACGATTTTTTTCACGCTTGGCAAATACGCATCTACCAAATTCGGTGCGTAGTGCATAATGCTATCTGCGCCTGTAACTCTGCGGATTGGCGCATCTAAATAATCAAACGCGTAGCGTTGTACTTGGAACGTGATTTCGGAGGCAATAGAGGTAAATGGCCACGACTCATCAATTATCACCAACCTATTCGTTTTTTTCACCGAGTTGATAATTGTTTCGATATCAAGTGGACGGATAGTCCGCAAATCAATGACTTCCGCTTCAATGCCGTCTTTCGCTAATTCTTCAGCCGCGCCCAATGCGAGTTTCATCATTTTGTTATAAGAAACAATGGTTACGTCTTTGCCTTCGCGTTTGATGTCTGCTTTGCCGATGGGAATTAAATATTCTTCATCGGGCAATTCGCAAGGGTCGCTATACATTTGCTCCGATTCCATAAAGATTACGGGGTCATTGTCGCGAATGGCAGATTTTAATAATCCTTTCGCGTCATATCCGTTTGAAGGAGAAATTACTTTCAGTCCCGGCACGGAAGCGAGCATATTGGTGAGCATTTGCGAGTGTTGCGAAGCTAATTGTCCGGCTGAGCCTTGCGGTCCGCGAAACACAATCGGGTTGCCGAATTCTCCCGCGCTCATGGCGAGCATTTTTGCCGAACCGTTGATGATTTGGTCAAAGGCGAGAATGGCAAAATTCCATGTCATAAATTCAACAATCGGGCGAGTGCCATTCATTGCCGCGCCTACTGCAATGCCCGCAAAACCTAATTCTGATATAGGTGTATCTATTACGCGTCTTGCTCCAAATTCTGCCAACATTCCTTGGCTTACTTTATATGCTCCGTCATATTCTGCTACTTCTTCGCCCATTAAAAAAACAGTTTCATCTCGTCTCATTTCTTCGCTCATTGCTTCGCGGAGGGCATCTCTGAATCGTACTTTTCGCATCGTTTTAAATTTTGCGAGGCTAAGGTAATAAAATTGTTTGAGGGTGGATTATCCGTCAGTTAATCAAAAATAAAATGTTTGCAATTTAGCTTCAAATGGGTGAAAAAAACAAGGAGGATTTCGATTATTCAACCCCGTTTTTCAGTGCATATTTCACTAAACCGATGGTGCTTTTGCTTTTTGTTTTTTCCAAGATATTGGCGCGGTGATTATCTATTGTTTTTTTGCTGATAGAGAGTTTGTTCGCTATTTCTTCACTGGTATATTCCCTTACAATGAGCGTCAGAATTTCGCGTTCTCTTTCGGTAAGGATGGTAATGTTGTCTTTTTGCGCCTTTTCTTTTTCTATCTGATTGTAAATAATGGGAATGATTTCACTGGAATAATAGGTGCTGTCGTTTACCACTTTATGCAGTGCATTTAATAACTCCTCTCATCCTGAATTTTTGAGCATAAACCCATCGGCTTCGGCCGCGACTACTTCTTTCACGGTAGGGGCGCTGCTGTACATTGATAGGATGAGTACTTTTATGTTTGGGTAATTATGTTTTACCATTTTACACAGTTCGGTACCCGTCAACAAAGGCATGCTTATATCCGAAATTAGGATATCATACTCGTTGGGAGTGGCGGTGATTTTACTCATAGCCTCCTGGCCGTTTAGGGCTTCTTCGGTTACGATATATTCTGTGT
>JAEYZB010000224.1 GCA_023428205.1 Bacteroidota bacterium
GCATCAAAGTGGACGAAACGATCCGGATTTATACCAGTTTGTGGCGAACCTTTTGCGTGAACAGCAAGTGGATAGGCTGATTGGCGTGGGCAAAAATATTATGCGCCAACGGCAGTATTTCGAACAAGCGGGATTGAAAGAATTACGCTTTTTTGAAACAACGGAAGAGTTGTTGCGCGAAATATCGAGCGAGTGGTTTCGCAACGAAACGATTTTACTGAAAGGCGCACGTTCTTTTGAGTTTGAGCGTATTTTGAAAATCTTGGAACGCAAATCGCACCGTACGGTTTTGGAAATAAATTTGAATGCGTTAGCGGCAAATTTGAAAACATATCAGACCTTGCTGAAACCCGAAACGAAAGTGATGGGAATGGTGAAAGCCTCAAGCTACGGAAGCGGAAGCTTTGAAATTGCAAATGTTTTGCAATTTAATCGTGCGGATTATTTAGGTGTGGCGTATGCTGACGAGGGCGTAGATTTACGCAGAAACGGAATTACATTGCCGATTATGGTAATGAACCCCGAAGAAGCGGCATTTGACCAGTTTTTTAGTTTTCAATTAGAGCCGGATATTTATTCGTTGAAACTATTGGAATCATTTATTCAGTCCATAGAAGAGACAGGCGTACAGAATGTAAAAATTCACCTGGAAACGGAAACCGGAATGAATCGTTTGGGCTTTTCCCAAAAGGAATTAAAAGAAGCGATTACACTCATTCAAAAAACACCTGCAATAAAGGTAGCTTCAGTGTTTTCGCATTTAGCCGCGAGTGAAGATAGCGCACAAGATTCATTCACCAATGAGCAAATAAAACTCTTTACGGAGCTTTCCGATATCGTGGTAAAATCATTTGACTATCCGATTTTGCGACACATTTTGAATACAAACGGAGTAGTTCGCCACACTGCTTCGCAATTTGATATGGTGCGTCTGGGTATTGGTTTGTACGGCATTGACGATTCCAAAATGTTGCCACAAAAATTGCAGCCTGTGAGTATTTTGAAAACGACTGTTTCGCAAATCAAACAGTTGAAAAAAGGCGAAAGTGTAGGTTATGGACGTATTGGTAAAATCACGAAAGATACGATCATTGCAACTGTCGGAATTGGTTATGCAGACGGCTTGGACCGCAAACTCAGCAACGGTGGCGGGAAAATGGCGGTGCGCGGGGAGTTGGCTCCTATCATAGGCAATGTGTGCATGGATATGACGATGATTGACGTAACGAACATTTCAGGTGTAAGTGAAGGGGATGAAGTAACCGTTTTTGGTGAATTTCCGACTGTGCAACAAGTCGCTGAATGGGCGCAAACAATTCCTTACGAAATGCTCACGGGCGTGAGTGCACGTGTGAAGCGGGTATATGTGCAAGAGTAACTATAGCGTTTCTCTGAAATTAGAGTTGTTATAACTGAAAAAATATTACTTTCCTCCTGAGCAAGCAATAAAATGCGAAATGAAAGGCATGAAATCTATAACCAAAACTATTTTGTGGATATTGGTCATCAATATTCTATTCGTTGTTTTTTTTGCTTTACTTAGGCATTCATGGTATATGACAGAAATGGGGGAGGCAATCAAAACAGTATATCCTCGTTTTTATTTCCTACTGATACCTATTGGGTCGAATGCGCCATGGATTTTTGCGGTAGCGTTTCCGTTGATGCTGTTGCTGAATATATATATATTGTTCAGTATTATTTCACACTATCGGGGGACTAAAACGGCAATTTTATTTTTCTTTTCAGTGACGATTTCACTTTTTATTGGAGCGAACTTTTTAAGAGTATGGGATAAAAATCGCGCTCTTACACGTTTTTTTGTAGTAGATGATTTGATTGAATATAAAAGTTTTACAGCGGACGAGAACGGTATAGTAAGAGTAGATAGCGCAAGCGCAACGAAATTGTCGGAAAGTATTTTAAAAAACAGCTCTAATTTATTTTCAAGGGAAATAGATGCTCATGAGATACTTCGCTTATCATCGGAGCATAGAAAATTTATAAAAGGAGAAGTGAAAAATGACTTATACAAGTTGTATATCGGCATTAATCAAAAACCGCAAAACTTCCGTACTGAATGGGAAACGGCAGTGTTGAACTACTTGTATCATCCGATAAACGAGAATGGTTTCAGAAGTATATCTTTCAAAAAATATAAGCGCGATAAACCGTCTGTTTTATTGTTAGGAGATTCTTTTACATGGGGGCATTCTGCGGACAATGCAACTAATTCCTTTGCCGATATATTGTTGAGCATGGGGTATGTGGTGTATAATACCGGAATCACAGGTTCTGATGTGGCACAATATCTTGCTGTTGCCCAAAAATATATTTCCGAGTTGCAGCCCGATTTTGTAATTGTAAATTTTTATCTCGGCAATGATGTTTCTTATTATAAACGAGAACCGAAACCTCATCAACCGTTTTTATATCACACGAATGCCGGTCTTTTAATGGGTTGCCCTCACGGTAAATATTTGACTAAAGAGGAAGCATATCATCTTGCGCTTGAGTATTATGATATACCTATTGATAAAACCAATTTTATTGGGAAATGGCTTCTTAAAAGTTCAACAGGACGTTGGGCGATGAAAACCCTTCAAAAATCCTATCTCACGCCTTATTTATTCACCTACAAAGAAGATAAAATCGCAGCTTACTATAAGGAAGTGGAAAAGCAAAAAACCGATTTGCCATATTCCAATCAGGAATTAAACGAAATTAAAACACTGGCAGAGCAGCATAACTCAAAATTCATTTTAGCTGTTATTCCGTGGCGGGATAATTTTTTCGACAGAAAGACAAAAGATTTCCCGGATTTGTTTGGGGGATTGCCGTTTCATGAAATGAATGCCGATAAGACGGATTATTTATTGAAAGACGGACATTTCAATAATAAAGGGCACCAGCGATATGCTGCGTTTTTGGATAGTTTAATCCGAAACTATTAGAAAAGTTCTATGAATAAATAACTTCGCTCAATGGTTATTCTCGGTATTTCTGCTTTTTATCACGATTCGGCTGCTGCGATTTTGCAGGACGGGAAAGTTATTGCTGCTGCGCAGGAAGAGCGTTTTACGCGCATTAAACACGATGAAGCATTTCCGATAAATGCTGTTCAGTTTTGCTTACGTCAATCGGGATTTTCGATTAATGAAATTGATGCGATTGCTTTTTATGATAAACCGCTGTTGAAATTCGAACGCTTGCTCGAAACCTATTATCACTTTGCTCCGAAGGGCTTGATTTCTTTTCTAAAAGCGATGCCGGTGTGGGTGAAAGAAAAACTCTTTTTGAAGCGAATTATCAAAGAAGAATTAAGTGTGCTTGAAGGATTTGATTCCAAGAAAATAAAATTTTTGTTTCCTGAACATCATCTTTCTCATGCTGCAAGTGCGTATTATTCTTCGCCATTTTCTGATGCGGCAATCCTGACGATTGACGGAGTGGGAGAGTGGGCGACCGCATCCATTTCTGTTGGGCGTGGAAATGCTATTGAGCTATTGAAAGAATTACATTTCCCGAATTCACTTGGTTTATTGTATTCTGCATTTACGTACTTTTTGGGGTTCAAAGTAAATAGCGGTGAATATAAATTAATGGGGCTTGCACCTTACGGAATTCCTCACTCCGAAGAGGTGGAGAATTTTGTGCAAATCATCAAAGAAAAATTGGTGGATATTCGCGAAGATGGTTCTCTTTCTTTGAATCAGGAGCACTTTGATTATGCGGTTGGTTTACGCATGGCGAAAGATAAAAAGTGGGAAAAATTATTCGGCTTTTCGCGCAGAAAAGAAGAAGACGAACTCACGCAACATCACTGTAATTTGGCGTTGGCGATTCAAATGGTAACGGAAGAAATTGTGCTAAAAATGGCGCAAGAAGCGAAGCGTATTACGCAATCGGAAAACCTCTGCATGGCGGGCGGTGTGGCGCTAAATTGTGTAGCGAACGGAAAATTGTTGCAAGCAAATATTTTCAAAAATATTTTCGTACAACCCGCTTCGGGTGATGCAGGTGGAGCCTTGGGTGCGGCACAGGCTGCATATTACATTCACTTCCAAATGGTGCGAAAAAATGAGCAGGAAGCAATGCAACACGCGTATCTCGGCTGTGAATTTTCCAGCCGTGAAATTGAATTGGATTTGAAGCAGCACAAAGCGGTTTTTGAACAATACGAATTTGATGAACTTACAAAAAAAACGGCTGAGTTAATTGCCGATGGAAAAGTAGTCGGTTGGTTTCAGGGGGAAATGGAATTTGGTCCGCGAGCCTTGGGGAATCGC
>JAEYZB010000071.1 GCA_023428205.1 Bacteroidota bacterium
ACTGACAACATCGCCTGATGAAACGCCCGGATTAAATGCAATTTTCTGCCCATTCCAATTCAAATTGAGTTGCTTTTCTATACCTCGTAAATCATCAATACCTAACACAAATTCTGCTTTATCAAACAAAATGTTTTGAAGAGGAATGTCCAATGCTTTCAAATCAATTTTGCTGAATTCACCAGACACGTTCAATCTAGAGTTGTACACCACAATTTCATAAATACCTCTGTGGCGTTTTTCAGGATTGAGGTCGCCTGAAACGTTAAGTTGTGTGGGTAAAATGTGTATGTAGTCTTTTATTTGAACGATTTTGGAACTGTCCTTTCCTGTGGTTTCGCGTACATATTTGTAGTATGGAATCGAAATGAACGGACCGGAAATGATTTGTTGTTGTCCCCATTTTGAACTTACTTCGTTAATCGCATTTTCTTGTGTGGTCTGTCGTTCATTAATGATGCTTTCAATCATTGCTGTCGGAATAAGTAATAAGAGTCCGATTAAAATAATACCGCCAATTTTAAGGTAGATATTCCCTTTCAGGCTTTTTTTGTAAATGTCCATGTTTTTTGATTTTGGTCTTTAACGAAGTAACGGAAAAAGATGGTATCTGAAAATTATTCGCTCAACGGAATTTACAGTTTGTTGTGCAAACTATCCCAAAAAACTTTCCACCGCCTCAATAAAATCAACCGGATTGTCTGCGTGAACCCAATGCCCTGCATTTGCAATTTCCGTAATTTCGTTATTCGGAAAATAGTGCGCGATTTGCGGATAATTTTCAGCGGTGATGTAGTCGCTTTTTTCGCCTTTCAGAAACAAAGTTGGTTTTGTATAGACATTCTCAGATTGAGGAAAACCCATAATCTCGTTATAGAATTTGTGCAAAACTTCCACATTAAATCGCCACACAAAGTGGTTGTTAGCATCGCGGTCTAAACCTTTCATCAGAAACTGAATGTTTGCGGGATTGCGCAAATATTTTTCGATATGCTTTTCTACTTCATCGCGTGTTTTTGCATTCGCTAAATCTGCCGTTAGCAAGGCTTCAAAAATAATGCTGTGACGGTCTTCGTAATCTACGGGAGCGGCATCAACCACAATCAACCTGCTCGTTTTTTCAGGGTATTTCAAAGCGAACGCCATCGCGGCTTTTCCGCCCATCGAATGGCCGAGTACATTCGCAGATGTGATTTCGTGTTCTACATAAAAGTTCAATAAATCGTCCACTAAAAGTGCATAACTGAAATCATTGCTGTGTGGCGATTTTCCATGATTGCGTTGGTCGATAATGTAAACGGTATTTCGCTCCGCGAGTTTCTTGGCGATACTTTGCCAATTATCGAGCGAACCGAGTAAACCATGTAAAATTATCAGTGGTTCGCCTGTGCCAAATACTTTATAATTCAATTTCATAATTTCTCTCTCTTCATTAAAAATGGAGCAAGCACCTGTCCGAATTCCTTTTCTACATCCGCTTCTACGAATTCCACACCAAATTGCGCACACTTCAGTTGCAACTCTTTTTTAAACTCAGAAATGTGTTTTACATAGTTTTCGCGCACTTCTGAAGCGTGGAGTTTTACTTCTTCGCCTGTTTCCATATCCACGAAGCGATACGGCACATTTTCAAACGCAAAATCTTCTTCCAACCGTTTATCAATTGTGTGAAACAAAATTACTTCGTGTTTATTGAAACGCAGATGCTGTAGCGCATCAAACAAATGCGCTTTCCCTTCTGTACTTATATCGTCAAACATATCGCTGAACACAATTATCAAACTACGTCTGTGAGCTGTTTCCGCGATTTGGTGCAAACATTCAGCCGCAGAAGTGCGCGTGTTTATTTTCGGTTCAGCTACCAATTTTTCAAGTGTAGAAAGTATGCCGTCAAAATTTTGCCGACTTCCTTTTGCGGGAATATTTGTGAGTAGTTTATCGGCAAAAACACTCAAGCCTATGCCATCGCGCTGACGCTTGAGCAAGTGTGCAATCGCTGCCGCGCACAACACGGAAAACGTGATTTTGTTGTCGTATTTCTTCGCGTCTTTCGGGAAGTACATCGATGAAGAAGCGTCAATCACCAATTGACATCGCAGATTCGTTTCTTCTTCATATCGCTTCACAAAAAGTTTATCTGTTCGCGCATAGACTTTCCAATCAATATTTTTGGTCGGTTCGCCCGCGTTGTACAATCTGTGTTCTGCAAATTCCACTGAAAAACCGTGAAATGGCGACTTGTGCATGCCGATGATAAAACCTTCCACCACTTGCTTTGCCAGCAGTTCAAGGTTTTCAAATTCTTTTATTTCGGAAAGTTTGCGCACTGCACAAATGTAATGAAGTGGGTCAAAAAAACGAGCAGGATTATGAGTGATTTACGGAATTTGGCAACATTAATAGAAACGGCAAGGCTTTTCCGTAATCCAGTTGCTCGTATTCCAAGCCAAGCGCGCGCAAGTTTTGGTAATAAAACGCGTGGTGTTGATAGTAGTTCTTTTCGCTTTCTATGAACCACGCTTTTTCGCCTAATTTCTGTGCCAAAAACCATTTTTCAATCAAACGACCAGAACGCCCATTCCCGTCATTCCACGGGTGAATTTTTACGAACACCAAGTGAATCATTGCTGCGTAATAAAACACTTCTTCAATGCTTAAATTCGCTTGTAATAATTCGGCTATATCGGCATAAAATTTCTGCATTTCATTTTGCACATCAAAAGGAGAAGCGGCTACATATTCAATCCGTCCATCAGCTGTGGCGACATACATATTTTGTGTGCGATATTTTCCGTGCCAACCTTCTGCTACAATATGTTTTCCCAACAATTTGTGCGCTTCCGAAACATTTTTTTCATTCAAGACATTTGTTTTTGCAAACGTGTAGGCTTCATATAAATCGTCAATCTTTTGGGTGTAGTCGGGCTGAAACGGAATGTGGTCGCGCTTGTGTTTGATGTAGCTATCGAGTTCTATCTCTTCCCCTTCAATTTTGCTGCTGAAAACAGAAGCAACTGAGGTATAGAAACTAAAGTCGTGTGTAGAAAGTTCTGCATCGTGCAAGGCATCAAATTGCTCTTGCAAACCTTTAGGAACGGCTTGCCGATAGTCTGTCAGTAATTTTTCGGTGATGATGCGCACGGAGCGAAGATAATTTTCGTAATTAAAACTATTTGTATTTCCTCGTACTTTTTCCAATCTGTACGTTAATTTATAAAATCTGTAATCCTTTCCTTATCCTCCGCCTCAAACCACTTCACCTCCTCATCTTTTCTAAACCAGGTCATTTGGCGTTTGGCGTAGTTACGCGTGTTTTGTTTGATGAGTTCTACGGCTTGCGCTAAGGTCAGTTTATCTTCTAAAAAGTCAAAGAGTTCCGTGTAGCCGACTGTGTTGAGTGCAGGCAGCTTTTTGTAGGTATAAAGTTCTTTGGCTTCTTCCAATAAACCGTTTTGCATCATTGCGTCCACGCGGTTATTGATACGTTCGTACAATACTTCGCGGGGGAGTTGCAAACCAATTTTTGTAATCCGAAACGGACGTTCGATTTTCTTTCCGATGCGCTGTTCGGAATATTTTTTGCCTGTGGTGTAAATCACTTCCAGCGCGCGTTTCAGTCGCACAGGGTTTTTCTTATCTACTTTTGCGAAATATTCAGGGTCGAGGCGTTCCACTTCGCTTTGCAGCCACGCCAAATCTTTGCTGTTCAGCAAAGCACGTGTAGTGGCGAGTTGTTCCGGTTCTGCTGTTTCCATTTGGTCGAAACCGCTGCAAACCGCATTGATAAACAGTCCCGAACCGCCCACCATTATTGCCGTATCGTGCGTTTGAAAGAAATGGTCTAAAAAAACGAGCACGTCAGTCTCATATTTTCCTGCGCTGTAGTGTTTTTGATGAATAGAAAGATTATTGACGAAATGATGCGGTACTTGTGCGAGTTCTTCGTTGGTCGGTTTGGCGGTGCCGATATTCATTTCGCGGTAAAATTGCCGAGAGTCGGCAGAAATAATTTCCGTATTAAACAGTTTTGCCAATTCAATCGCCAAAACTGTTTTTCCGACAGCTGTAGGGCCACAAATAACAATAAGATGTTTTTGCTTTTCAGCCACGATTAATATTGGTTTGTGCGCAACATTACCAAGGTACAGGCTTCAATGGGTTCAATGTTGTGTTCTTTCAAAACTTGCTCAAAGGCAGGATTTTCAGTACCCGGATTGAAAATTACCCGTCTTGGATGAAGCGCGAGGATTTTTTCGTAGTACGGTTCTTGGTTTTTGGGGTTTAAATAGAGTGTTACGGTGTCGATGGATTCATCGTTATTTACGTCATTCACAATTTCTAAGCCATTGATTTTCTTTCCTTTGTCTTTGCCAAGTGCGATAACTTCGTGTTGATAATCTTGAAGCATTTTTACGGCTTTATTGGAGTAGCGTTCGGGGTTTTCCGAAGCTCCGATGACCAGAGTTTTTGTGACGTTCATAGAAAAAATGTGTAAAAATTTCTCAAAAATACAACTTTTTTTGTCTATGTTCGTATAACCAAACAAAACCGTAATACGCTATGACAAGTACCTCAACTATCGAAAAAGAGGAAATAGACCACATGGAATTCAGTACTGTGGATATGCCAATTGCCGAGCGCGAAAACATTTCCCGAAAATTATTTGAGGCGATGATGCTTGGAAACATTGATCACCATAAGGT
>JAEYZB010000088.1 GCA_023428205.1 Bacteroidota bacterium
CCTCTGAGTAGTTCAAATCCTTTCCAAAGGTTTCCGAAAGAAAATACAAAGAAATTAGTGGTAAAACAATTATCACCACCGCCACAATTTCGGCACTCAGCAGTTTGGAAAAGAAGTTTTGCAGCAGCGCATAAAATAAGGTAATCAGCGGCAGCGAACCGCGAATAAAATTCGGAACGGTAGTCGCCACCGTAGCGCGAATGTTGGTACCGAACTGTTCAGCCGCGTTCGTAATCACTACCGCCCAAAATCCCGTGCCGAAACCAATCACAAACATACTCGCATAAAAGTAAAACGAAGTTTGATGGAATGCCGTGAAGTACATCACAAAACCGATAGCCGTAATGAGCAGAAAAATCGCAATCGCTTTTCTTCGGCTTTTCAAAACTTGACTCAACCCTCCGCACAGAAAATCACCGAGCGAAATGCCCGCATAGGTAATCATAATCGCATCGCCTCCTTTTATCGCACCATTTATGTGAAGTATTTGCGCAAACTCGGGCGAAAACGTAATCAGAATCCCGACCGCAAACCATGTCGGTAAGCCAATGACAATGCAGTTCAGATATTTGATAATCGTTTTGGAATTGCGAAACAGTTGGAAGAAATTACCGCGCTTCACCTCCGTAGAAAGCGTTTGTTGATAGATACCCGACTCCAAAACCCCTACGCGAAGCATCAATAACATTAAACCCAAACCTCCGCCAATAAAATAACAGGTTCGCCAATCGAAATAATGGCTGATAATGCCTGCAAACACCGCCCCGGAAACGCCCACTCCACCCACAATCATCGTTCCCCAACCGCGTTTTTCTATGTGCAGCGATTCTGCCACCAAAGTAATGCCCGCACCTAATTCTCCGGCTAAACCGATTCCTGCAATAAAGCGTAAAACTGCATATTGATTTATATCTGTCACCAAACCATTCAGAATATTGGCAACAGAATACAAAATGATAGAACCGAACAGCACAGAGAGTCGCCCTTTTTTATCTGCCCACACGCCCCACAAAATTCCGCCAAGCAACATTCCCGCCATTTGAATATTGATAAGCCACAAACCATATTGCTCAATTTCCGCACCCGAATAGCCAAGCGATTCGATACTCGCTTTGCGCACAATGCTGAATAAAAGCAAATCATAAATATCTACGAAATAACCAAGTGCAGCAACGATTACTCCTAAACTGAAAATAGATTTTGAATAGGAAACGGTTTGATTCATGTTCTTTTGTTTTGGTTAGGTAAACATAGAAAACAATTAAAAACGGAAAATAGAACGTGCTCGTTTTTTCGAACCATTTCATCTTTCACATTTAGTTTTTCACTTTCATATGCAACCGTTTATTACCTTGCGATATCTAAATCGAGAAAAATAAAACACATGAAGAAATCAATTTTACTCTCCACTTTTTTATCGGCATCATTTCTCATTTTATATTCTGAAATCGGCTCTCCTCCGGTAGATAGCGCAGGGGCACCACCATCGAATGCCAGCTGTACAAAATCGGGTTGCCATTCGGGTAGCACGGTGACGGACGCTTCTAAGTTTACCTTACGGTTAGCCGTCATCGAAAGTGAATTGGCAAACTTTGCCTCTATTGTAAATGACAGCACGACTTTCGTTCCCGGACAAACGTATTTTGCTGCTTTGCAACTAAGCAGCGGTGCAGCGGTTTATGGCTTTCAATTAGTCGCATTAGATGCCGCAAATGCACAAGCCGGAGCGTTTACCGTAACCGATAATATTCATACCAAAATAAATAATGCCGGAAGCAGAGCGTACATCGGGCATAAAAACGCCAACACCACGAAAGATTTCAATTTTAAATGGACTGCGCCTAACACCGCCACTCCTGTAACCTTTTATTGTGCGTCTGTTTTTGGCAATGGCAACAATCAAAACTCAGGCGATAATATCTATAAGAGCACTTCCACCATACAACCTCTGGAAGGAACAGGAATAGAAAATCTTTCTTCTATAGAAAACTTCAATGTATATCCCACGCAAACCATATCTCGTGTTGCCGTGAAATTAAATGCCGCAGTGACGCAGTCTGCTCAAATCACATTAGTAGATATGTCGGGCAAAGTGGTAAAGACATTATATGATGGCAAACTGAGCGCAGGTGAAAACGAATTTTTGTTTGATGTTTCTGAACTGCCTCAAGGGAATTATCTACTTTCCCTGCAAGGCGACCGAACACATTTAGCAAAACACATTACACGCCTGTAAGCCCGATTTCAAAAGAATTGTCGGCTCAAAATAAAGCAAAATCAAGGCTTTCCCTTGAAATGCCCTTATAACTCATTACTTACGAATAAAGTATAGATATTTGGCAATTCAAGATGAAAGTGTACTTTTGCGCTTCTAAATTAAATCATACAAGAATGGCAACTATTGCAGAAAGAGTAAAAAAAATTATCGTAGACAAGTTGGGCGTGGAAGAAGGACAAGTAACCCCTGAAGCAAGTTTCACTACCGACCTGGGTGCAGACTCTTTGGATACAGTAGAGTTGATTATGGAATTCGAAAAAGAATTCAACATTAACATCCCTGACGAACAAGCGGAAACTATCACAACTGTTGGTCAAGCGATAGAATATTTGGAAAAAGCAGCGACTGCCGCTTAATTCTTCACCAGTATTTTTACGATGGCACTTCGTAGAGTCGTTATCACCGGGCTTGGAGTAATCTCTCCCATAGGCAATGACATTCAAAGTTATTGGGAGGGTCTTCGCACAGGTAAAAGTGGTGCCGGACGCATTACAAAATTTAATCCTGAAAAATTCAGATGTAAAATAGCCGCTGAAGTAAAAGGCTACGACCCGCTGAATTATTTCGATCGCAAAGAAGTGAAGCGTATTGATACGTTTACGCAGTATGCTTTAATTTCAACCGATGAAGCACTGAAAAATGCCGGATTAGATACCGAAAAAATAGACCACGACCGAGCAGGCGTGGTATTTTCAAGCGGTATTGGCGGCTTAGCCATGATGGAGGAAGAATATTCCCAATACTATCGTGGAGACGGAACACCACGCTTCAATCCGTTTTTTATTCCCAAAATTATTTCAGACATAGCCGCAGGTCATATTTCGATGAAATATAACTTTCGCGGTCCGAATTTTTCGGCTGTAGCCGCTTGTGCTTCGTCCACCATTGCAATTATAGAAGCAATGCAGTTTATTCAGTTAGGCAAGGTCGATGTGATGATTGCGGGCGGAACAGAATCCGCGATTACCGAAGGGGCGATTGGCGGTTTTGCTTCGATGAAAGCAATGAGCGAACGCAACGATGACCCGCTTACAGCATCTCGCCCTTACGACAAAGACCGCGATGGGTTTGTGTTGGGCGAAGGTGCGGGAGCATTGGTGTTAGAAGAATACGAACACGCCATTGCGCGCGGAGCAACTATCTATGCAGAACTCATCGGAAGTGGCTTGAGCGCAGATGCTTACCACCTGACAGCTCCGCATCCTGATGGCTTAGGCGCAATAAAAGTGATGGAATACTCCCTGAAAGAAGCCGGTATTAAGCCTGAAGAAGTAGACTACATTAATACCCACGGAACATCTACGCCACTTGGCGACAACACAGAATTGAAAGCAATAAAACATGTTTTTGGCGACCACGCTTACAATCTGAATATCAGTTCTACAAAATCAATGACAGGACACCTACTCGGTGCGGCAGGTGCGATTGAAGCCATTGCTTGTGCACTTGCCATGAAACACGGAGAGGTTCCGCCTACCATCAACCATTTTACGGACGATCCTGAAATTGATGGGAAACTCAATCTGACCTTTAATACACCACAAAAACGCGACATCAAGGTGGCACTTTCCAATACGTTTGGCTTCGGTGGACACAATGCGGCTGTTTTGATGCGAAAAATATAGACCATCCTGCTCGTTTTTTCGGGGTATTTGAAAAGGGATTAAAAAAACGAGCACGTTTTCACTTTTGTTCTTCACTTCTTATACATTTACGAACTTTATAAACCTTCTGCTATTAAGTATGGAAATCGATTTTTCTGTTTTTTTGAGAGCTGACGCATGGATTAGCTTGCTTACATTGACTTTGTTGGAAATTGTATTGGGCGTGGACAATATTATTTTTATTTCACTCACCACCGGAAAACTGCCACGAGAACAACAGCGCAAAGCCCGAAATTTTGGTTTGCTGCTGGCAATGGGCACGCGGATTCTACTCTTGTGCTTTATCGGCTGGATATTGAGTTTGCAAAATCCTCTCTTTACTGTTTTTGAACACGTATTTACAGGTCGCGACCTCATTTTATTCGCGGGCGGTTTATTCCTGATTTATAAATCCACATCGGAAATCCACGGCAAGGTAGCCGGCATAGAAGCAGATGAAATCAAAGAAAATCGCAGAAATACGTTCGCTAGTGTTTTGTTTCAAATTGCTTTATTGGATATTGTCTTTTCGTTTGATTCCGTATTGACGGCTGTGGGTTTAGCAAAGGAAATTATAGTGATGATTCTCGCAGTAGTTTTAGCGATGTTGGCGATGATGTTTTTTGCCGGACCTGTCGGAAGGTTGGTAACAAAATACCCAACCTTACAAATTCTCGCCTTATCCTTCCTCATTCTGATTGGCGTAACGTTGATTATGGAGAGCCTACACTATGAAGTGGATAAAAAAGTCGTATATGTTTCCGTATTATTCTCGCTGATTGTAGAGATTATGAATATTCGCTACCGCAAAAAAACTGCGGCATAATTTATGCTATTCGAAAAGTTTCGAAAATTCGAAAACGCACACATCTTTCTTTGGTTAGTGAAAGATATGTGTTGGGTTACCATTAGCCGAGCCGTTGGTGTAGCCATGATTTTGCCAATTCTAATGCTGTCATTATACATCACTTGGATTTATAGAAAAAAGACAAGTGAATTGATACACAATATCGCTGTTTGTTTTTGGATTTGTGCAAACTCTATATGGATGATTGGTGAATTTTACTACAATGACGGATTACGCCCTTATGCCATTGTATTTTTTGCATTGGGCTTACTAGTTATCACACCTTATTACGCTTTCATTTTTGTACGCTTTCTGCGAAACAATTAAAACTTCTTGGTGGTTACTCCACTGAGTGTAGAATAGTGTTTTAGTTGTTTTTACGCACTCCTTTCTCCTCGTTTTTTCCACCCATTTCAATGAGTCGTCAATGCAACGAATCAGGGATTTTTTATATCTTGCTTTCCGATAAGTTTACCGTTCCAAACAATGAAACCTCTATTAGCCGTTTTTGTTTCCTTTCTGTTTTTTAGCGGAATTAATGCACAGCAGGCGTTGAACTTAACGGCATCGCCCCAATGGGTCAATATTCACGACTTAGATGTACCGGGAACAAAATTAACGGTTGAAGCCTTGTTTTACCGCAGACCGGGTAGTGGCCCCAATTTAGTGTCCAAACATACGGGCCCTCCGAATGTAAATTATTTACTTCGCCCAACCACATTTGAAATTACAACTGGCGGAAGCGGTTTCAATCAAATGCCGAATCCTTTTCCCGTGCAGGATAACACATGGTATCACATTGCAGGAACCTATGACGGCAGTTATATCCGTTATTATTTGAATGGTTGTTTAATTGTGGAACAAGCATGGAATGGCAATATGGTTACCAACAACCTGAATACCGCTATCGGAAATATTTCCAGCAGCCCTTATGCAGAACAATTTTTAGGCATGATAGACGAAGTGCGGGTTTGGAACGTGACTCGTACGCAAGCCCAAATTC
>JAEYZB010000094.1 GCA_023428205.1 Bacteroidota bacterium
CAAATCGTGTTATCCGGTACACGAATCCCGATTGTCTTTTTGTTGTAGCCGAAGATTTTCGAGACAATGTTATTGGCATTGAGGATAAATGTAAAGGGTCCCGGCAAAACTCGCTTCATCATTTTGAAACACGAGTTACTTACATTCAGTGTAAAGTCTGAAATATGACTTAGGTCATAGCACACAATAGAAAAATTCGCTTTGTTGGGTTTCACGCCTTTCAGCTTACAAATTTTTTCGTAGGCCGCAGGATGAGTAAGGTCGCACCCTAAGGTATAAACCGTATCCGTAGGATAAATAATAATTCCGCCTTCTTTCAGCGTGAGCACCACCTGATTTATTAGGCGGTCATCAATATTGTCAGGATTGATATGCAGTAACATCGTTGTATTATTCTTAGAATGTACGTTGTTCAAAAGCGGTTAATTTTTCGCGAATACGTTGCGGTACTTCTACCGATTTATTTTCTTTGTAATCGAACATTACCAACACAGTCGTGGCGCGGGCAACGAGTTCCGTTTTACCGTCTTTTTCTACTACTATGACGTGTTCCGTTTCAAAACTTTTGGTGCCGATACGGCTCACACGCGCATACGCAAAGGCATTTTCAGGAAAAAACAAGGGACGGATATAATTGACATTCACATTCGCCAAAATCACGCCCTCTACTTTCCAATCCCATGCGCAGGTTTCCGCGAAATAATAAATCCGATTCTGCTCTATATACGTCAGATAAACTGCATTATTCACGTGCCCCACCTCGTCCACATCGCTCCAGCGAATGTCGATTTTCATTTTGAAACGAAAATCTTTCAAAATTTCATTCAAGTCAACTACAGCCATCGTTTCTTTTTGTAACGGGCGCAAAGGTAAAAATCAATTACAATTAAAACCAAATTTAACCACATAGAAACACGAATCAGTTTTCTGATTTTACCTCTATCTCTTCATTCTATTGCATCTATGTGGTTAAATAATTTCATTTAGCTTTACCCGACTAAATACTACAATATGGCATTTTTCACAAAAGAGTATTTTGCGTTTTTCAATCAATTGGAGAAAAACAACAACAAAGTGTGGTTTGATGCGCATCGTAGCGAGTACGAAGCATTTGTAAAAGTACCATTCCGCAAGTTCACAGAACACATTATTGCACAATTAGCCAAAACGGATAAATCTATTTTAACAGACGCTTCAAAATGTATTTTCCGTATTAATAAAGACGTTCGTTTTTCGAAAGACAAATCTCCTTATAAACTTAATCTGGCTGCTGTTTTTGGAAAAAATGGAAAGAAGGACGAGCGACCAAGTTTCTACGTTCATATCGGCAATAAGGAACTCTTTATCGGTGGCGGAATGTATATGATAGGCAAAGAAGATTTACAGAAAATACGTCAAGAAATTTACTACAATCCGGAGGAGTTTGAAATGGTGCTAAAAAACAAGGAGTTTAAAAAACTTTACGGCAAAATTGCCGGTGAAAAGAACAAAGTACTGCCCGAAGACTATCGTGAATTTGCGAAAGAACAGCCATACATCGCGAACAAGCAATTTTACACAGGCGCAACACTGACACAAGCTGATGTATTGGCAAATGATTTTGACAAAAAGGTATTAGCACATTTTAAAGCAGTCCAACCTTTGAATGATTTTTTAAATAAAGCCCTTTCACAATAATGAATATTCTCCTTTGCTTACCAAACGCAGCTGATTTTGAAACGGTGCTTGCGCACATCAAAGTACCTGATGTTGAATTTATAAAAGGGAAAATCTATTCCACACAATTTCTCTCGCACCAAGTGGATATTTGCTTCACGGGAGAAACCTTATTTGAAACCGCACACAGCATCACAAAAGCAATAACACAAAAGAAATACAACTTGGCATTAAAAGCAGGGTTTTGTACCAGTTGGAAAGCAGATTTGCCGATAGGCGAAGTGGTGAATGTGATAAAAGAAAAACCAATTTCATTTAATGCTGATGGAAATGATTTATATGAAATGAAAGCATTGAATGACGCTGATTTCCCGCACTTCAAAGGCAGCTTCATCAATATGAATAATAGCTATATGAATGTATTTTTGGAACTCCGAAAAGTAGTTTCTGCAACGGTAAATCGCTCCGAACGCATGCAAGATGTTTCATCGCTTCGCGAACAATATAAAGCGGACACCGAAACACAAAATGGCATTGGATTTGTGTATTCATGTATGTTTGAGCGACAACCATTTTACCAAATCAATGTGGTGGAACGGAATATCATCACCCATGAATTTGACCACGAGCTCGCCAAAAAATCATTGAATGAAACTTTAATTTCTATTTTGGCCGTGATTTAAAATCAAAATTATGTCGCAAGAACGTTTAGAAGCCTACAAAGCGAATCAGAAAATAGAAATCGCTAAACAAATCAAACAAACAAGCAATCCGTTTTTATTCAAACTCTTTTTGTTGGTAAAATTGCCCATGGCATTTTTAGCGGGCGTGAAAGTGAAAACGCTGAATGAAGATACGTGCGAAATTACTGTGCCTTATTGCTGGCTAAATCAAAATCCGTTTCGCTCTACCTATTTTGCTGTTCTCGCTATGGCAGGTGAAATGAGTACCGGATTTTTCGGAATGATGTACACCATAAATGCCAAACCGTCCATCGCAATGTTGGTAACGAACTTGGAAGCGAAGTTTGTCAAAAAAGCTACAGGGCTAACAACTTTCCGTTGCGAAGACGGAGCAAAAGTTCGTCAAGCCATTGAAGAATCTGTTCTCACCGGTGAGGGACGCGAAGTTACTACGAAATCTGTCGGCTACTCGGAAAGCGGAGAAATAGAATCAGAGTTTATAATTACTTGGTCGTTTAAGGCGAGAATTAAGTAATCCTTTTTAGCGACTTGTCTTATTGAAAATACAGATTGATAAATGCTATCATTTTATTGAGATAGTCCTGCGATTGCTCTGCATTAAAGTTCCCATGTCCTGCTCCTATATACATCGTGTCCACATGATAAACACCTTTAGCATCAAGCGCAGTGCGAAGTAGTCCTAATTGCGTAGGAGGAATCAAGGGGTCTTGATCTCCATAAAATGAAAGTGTGGGAGGCGAAGCCGCAGTTACTTGCTTCACAGGACTCACCTCTTCAAACAATGCAATGTTTTGCGCATAAGAATAGGCTGCATTTCCAATAAAACCTGCAAAAATGCCTAAATAAACGGTATGATGTAAATAAGCCGTATCCGTCATATCGGCAGGTCCGACTGTATTAATCACGCCTTTTACATAATGATTATCGTCAAAGGCATAAGCATATAACATAGATAAATGTGCGCCTGCCGAACCTCCAAATAACAAATACTGTTTCGACAAATTATATTTCGGCAATTGAATGTGTGAAAGTGCTGACTGTATATCTTCTATCTGCTTCGGATAGCCGGGGTTAGAAGACGTTCCCAAACGATAATTTAGGTTGATAACAGCATGGTCAGGATAGTAGGTTTTCAATGAGTTAAGCATATCCGTATAGTCCGCTTTATCACCTGCGCTCCAACCTCCTCCGTGAATCAACACAAATACTTTTGTCGTTGTGCTGCTTCTGTTGGCAGGCAAATAAATATCCATTTTTTGCTGTGAATTACTTCCGTAAGAAATATTTTTCAACGTGTAGGATGTGGCTACATCGTAATTTGCCTCTGTTGTTTTATCCGGTTTACAGGATGTAAAAACAAATAAAAGGAAGGACAAAAAGATGATTACATTTTTCATAGCGTGCGATTAACGGGTAAACGAATATAGTATTTTGTCCCCTATTTTACTCATGGAAAAGCCAATCAGTAGCCCGAATATCGCACCTGCAATTACATCGCTCGGATAATGCACGCCCACATAAAC
>JAEYZB010000110.1 GCA_023428205.1 Bacteroidota bacterium
CCCTCTACGTGCCAGCGTTTCATATCCGGCTCTTTGGTTTTCACATCTACCACCGATGAAATTCGTCCGCCATAGTTTGCAGGCATAGAGCCCTTTTCCAACGTTACGGATTTCACGATATCGGAATTGAAAACGGAGAAAAAGCCGAATAAGTGGCCGGTATTGTATATCGTGGCATCGTCCAACAGTACCAAATTTTGGTCAGGTCCGCCACCACGCACATAAAAACCGGAATTCCCCTCTCCTGCTGCTTGCACGCCCGGCAACATTTGCAACACCTTCATAATGTCCACTTCGCCCAATAATGCCGGCAAAGCCTTGGCTGTTTCCATTGTGATTACCTGCCGCCCCATATTGGTGCTACTCACATTGGCATCTTGCCGTTCTGCCGAAACAATTACTTCTTTCGCCTGCACCACAGAAGAGGTCAAAGCGACATTTAGTTGCTTGTTTTCTTTTACATCTACCGAAAGTGTTTTAGCTGTGTAACCTGTGTATGAAACTTTTATCGTGTATTTTCCCTGAGGTAAAGCAATTGCAAAGTGTCCGTCCACGTCTGTTACATCACCTCCTTTCTGCTCCTCGATATAAACTAATGCTCCCACCAACACTTCAGCAGATGCGCTATCTTTCACGACTCCCGAAAGCGTAAAACGCGGCAACTGCGCATAACTTGTGCAGTGGAATGCTATCAGTAATAAAAGAGAGACGAAATATTTCATTGCTGAATTGAAGAGGGCGAAAGTAAGGAATTAATGTTCAATGAATAGTGGTTGATAGATAATTATTAAGGGTTAATTGTTAATGACTTATTTCTCCTCGTTTTTTTGACCCATTCTTTGGCAAATGATTATTCACCCCAACGTTGGATTTATACCATACGACTATTTTCTTATGTTTGTGTCAATGCAAAAGCGGTTCATCATATTATTTTTCTTTGTGCCAATGTTTTTGTTTGCACAAAAGGAAGACAGCAAGGAAACACAGCGATTGAAAGCAATCAAAGATTACCGCTATCAACACGAGATGTCGGGCGGACTGAAAATCCAAACAAATGGCGTGAGTTTGTATTTGACAAAAGGTTGGATAAAGAATATTTACAAAACGCATCTTGTTCAGGCAGAGTATCAGTTTCACATCAACTACAAAGACAAGCTTGTTAAGCCGAATGCGCTCTATGACGGCAAGAAATATTACTACGGTTTACAACATCAGTTTCATGCGATTCGGTTCAGTTACGGGTTTGAGCGTTGCATTGCGGACAAGGCCGAAGTAAACGGTGTACGGCTGAGTTTTATCGGTTTTGCCGGATTTTCACTCGGTTTGCTGAAACCGTATTATTTGGAAATTTACAAGGGCAGGGACGCGAATGGCGATCCCATTCACGAGTCAGTGGGATATTCCGAAGGAAATGATTCCAAATTTATGAATCAGGATTCTATTTACGGAGCATCGCCATTTTACAAAGGCATGAATAAAATGATTCCCACTTTTGGCGGACACCTGAAGTTGGGACTGAATTTTGATTGGGGTTCCAAAGATCTTTGGGTAAAAGCAATCCAAGCGGGTATAATGGCTGATGTGTATTACCGTAAAGTTGCGATTTATGTAAATAAAGATGCGAATAATTTCTTTATGCCCGCGTTGTATTTGAGCTTCCATTTTGGAAAACGCTGGTAAAACTAATTACGAATAAAATGACAGCAAATTCTGTTGATGAATACATCAAAAGTTTATCGCCTGAACGGGCAGAAGTAATTCGCACGCTTCGAGAAACGGTTCTGAATAATATACCGAAAGGATTTCGAGAAGTCATCGGTTATGGAATGATTGGGTATGTAGTGCCGCACACGCTATATCCTGCCGGCTACCACTGCGACCCGAAACTGCCGCTTCCTTTTCTGAATATCGCTTCACAGAAAAATTTCATTGCGCTTTACCACATGGGGCTTTATGCCAATCCGAAACTCTTGGAGTGGTTTACGACTGAGTATCAAAAACAGGTTCCGACAAAATTGGATATGGGAAAAAGTTGCGTACGTTTTAAAAAGGCAGAACACATTCCATATAAACTCATCGGTGAACTGATGACCAAAATGACTCCGCAAGATTGGATTGACTTGTATGAAAGTGCGTTCAAGAAAAAATGATTAATCCTCCTCGTTTTTTTCACCCATTACGGGTTGATTCTATGAGCAAGCAAAATGCTTAGTTCGTAAAGAACATAAATAGGCACCGCCACCACCATCATGGTAAACATATCAGGCGAAGGAGTGATAATGGCCGCAGTAATCAGAATCGCCACAATCGAATGTCTGCGATAATTACGCATAAATGACGCGGAGAGCAATCCGAGTTTTGCCAAAAAATAAACAATCATCGGCAATTCAAAAATCAATCCGCTACCGAGCATCATCATCGTGATAAAGCCAACATAATTATCAAAGGCGAAACGATTTTCAATATTTGCACTGAGCGTGTAGCTATTCGCAAAACTCAGAGAAAACGGTATCACCAAAAAATAAGCGAACAAAACGCCCACAAAGAAAAACACGGAACTCAGCACGATTACCGCTGTTGATTTTTTTGCTTCCTCTGCCGAAAGTGCCGGGCGCACAAAACGCCATATTTCCCATATTATATACGGAAATGCCGCTACCAATCCTACGACTAAACAAATTTGAAGTTGCGAAATGAACTGCCCGAAAAGCTCCGTGTTCAAAAAAACAATTTTAAGATCATGTACACAAAGTCCTTCTTCGGGACACAAAAGCGGACTCACATTACACAAAAGCGGGCGAACCCATTGCGAAAATTTACACAGTAGTTTATAGGTAATAAAGTCGCCCTTCACCGGCCCAAAAAGAAAGGAATTAAAAACCCAATGCGTATTCGCCAATGCAATCACCGCAAAAATCAAAATAGCCGCTACAGAGCGCATAATGTGTAGGCGCATCACATTCAGG
>JAEYZB010000137.1 GCA_023428205.1 Bacteroidota bacterium
CCAAATGCTTTGGGCGCATCAATTACAATCTTTATGCAACGATAAAGAAAGACAAGATACAGCAAGACAATAAACGCTCCGCCAATCAAGCCGTATTCTTCAATAATAATCGCATATATGAAATCCGAATAAGCTTCGGGTAAAAAGTTTTTTTGCGTGGAATTTCCCGGTCCGTTCGGGATAATTCCGCCTTTCGCAATCGCAATATTTGCTTGGATAGATTGATAGGAATCATCGGCATCAGATTTACCTAAAAAGTGTGTATCAATACGACTTTTCCAGGTCGCCATACGACCTGCCATCATATTTTCAGGTAGCGTAAAAAGTAACGCAACAAACAAACTAAGAACAACTGCGCTTCCTGCAAAGAGAAGTAATATGTGTTTCATAGAAACGCGCCCGATGAAAAGAATAAATGTTGAAGTTGCAAATAATATAAGTGCCGTAGATAGATTGTCTTTTGCGATGAGAATGACGGGCAATATAATAACGCCCAACATAGGCAAAACGGATTCTTTAAAATTATTTATAGTTGTTTGTTTTTGCGTGAGCAATCGCGCGAGATACATTATCAACGCGAGTTTTGCAAGATCGGATGTTTGAAACGTCCAACCGACTACGGGCAATTTTATCCAACGACTTGCTTCGTTGATGGTTGCTCCAAAAAACATAGTGTAGAGCAACAACGGAATACTCAAGGCCCAAAGTATTTGAGCTATTCTTGAATAGTATTTGTAATTAATTAAGTGCGCAAAATACACCAACGCCAAACCACCAATTGCGCTAATTACTTGCTTCAACAAATAATAGGAGGTGGCATTATTGTACTTAAACGCCAACGAACCGGTCGCGCTGTACACCGATAACATTGAAATCGCAAAAAGTATAAAAATGACGCCCCAAATAATGCGGTCGCCCTTCATACGATTTGTAATCTCTTTTAGTTCGTTTCTTACTTCCATTGTTTCTGAATAAACGTTATCAACGATTATAGCTGGTAAACGCAGTCTTTAAATTTGTCTCCTCTGTCTTCGTAGTTTTCAAACAAATCAAACGAAGCACAAGCAGGAGAAAGCAACACCGCATCGCCCGAAACGCCCAATTGATAAGCCATTCGAACGGCATCGTGCATTGATTGTACATTCACAATCATATCCACTTTGCCGCCAAAAGCCGCGTGCAGTTTTGTATTGTCCACACCCAAACAAATCATCGCTTTTACTTTTTCTTTTACCAGTGGCTCAAGAATCGCATAATCATTGCCTTTATCTACACCACCCGCAATCCAGATAATATTTTTGCTCATGCTTTCCAGCGCATACCAAGTGGAATTTACGTTCGTGGCTTTAGAGTCATTAATGAACTCTATTCCGCGCACTTTCGCTACCGATTCCAAGCGGTGTGCAAGACTTTTAAAGTTGGCTAAACTTTGACGAATTTGCTCTTTTCGCAATCCGTACATATTTCCCACAATTCCCGCTGCCATTGAGTTGTACGTATTGTGGCGACCTTTTACTCCGAGTTCGTTTACTGACATATTGAATGGTTTATTATTTATATTAAAAAAGATTTCTTCGTTTTTGACGTATGCTCCCTCGCTCTGAATTTCATTGAACGAGAAAGGGATTTTTTTGCTTTTGATATTGAATTTTTCTAAATTTTCTACGGTGAGTTCATCGTCTGCGCAGTATATAAATGTGTCATCTTCTGTTTGATTTTTTGTGATTAAAAACTTAGAGGCGATGTAGTTGTTGACATCATAATTGTATCTATCCAAATGGTCGGGTGTGATATTTGTAAGCACCGCCACATTCGGGCGAAAACGTTCAATATCGTCCAACTGAAAACTGGAAATTTCCAACACATAATGTGAAAAATCCGCAGTTGCCACGAGGTATGCAAAACTCTGTCCGATATTGCCGCCAAGTCCAACATTTAAGCCTGCGTCTTTCAACATTTGATATACCATTGTCGTAACGGTTGTTTTGCCATTCGACCCTGTGATACCAATAATATTGGCTTTTGTGAACCAACTCGCAAACTCAATTTCGGAAACGATCTTCACCCCTTTCGAACGCAGCTTTTTCACGATGTCGGCTTTCTCGGGAATACCCGGGCTTTTCATCACTAAATCAGCCTTCAAAATACGTTCTTCTGTATGTTGTCCACTTTCAAATTCAATGTCATTTTCGCGCAATAGCAGAGCATATTTTTCCGAAATAACCCCTTTGTCGGAAACAAACACATCATAGCC
Source organism: Bacteroidota bacterium (assembly GCA_023428205.1). Taxonomy (GTDB): domain Bacteria; phylum Bacteroidota; class Bacteroidia; order Chitinophagales; family LD1; genus CALAYL01. Next base: position 2,255 of record JAEYZB010000137.1, read on the forward strand.
CTGACGCTTTCCGAGAACTGCCGTTCCGAAACCGCTTTCGCCTGCACCGAGTATGATTAATTGTTTGTTCATTTATCTTAAATCCTGTTCGTTTTTTTAACCTATTTCTCTTATCTAATTTTCAATGTGATGATTGACAAAACCGCCAACAAAATCCCTATAATCCAAAAACGCGAAACGATTTTACTTTCATGCATTCCCAATTTTTGATAGTGATGGTGCAACGGACTCATCAGGAAAATTCTACGTCCTTCTCCAAAATTCCGCTTCGTATATTTGAAGTACGACACCTGAATCATTACACTCAAATTT
>JAEYZB010000163.1 GCA_023428205.1 Bacteroidota bacterium
TTCGGTAATAGACCATTCCTAAATTAGGTGTGAGTGTGGTAAAGGCATAATCTGCAATTTCAGGTTTTGCAGCAGAAACGACAGATAGGAGCGTGGATTTTCCGGCATTCGGGAAACCGACCAAACCTACGTCTGCCAATAGTTTAAGTTCAACCACCACCCAGCCTTCCGCATGCGGTTCACCGGGTTGAGCATAAGTAGGAGCTTGATTGGTGGGTGTTTTGAAATTTTCATTTCCTAAGCCACCTCGCCCACCGCGTTTGATAATAACTTCTTCACCATCTTCTTTGATTTCACCCAAAATTTCATTGGTTTCAAAATCGCGGACTACAGTACCGATAGGGGCTTCCAGTATAATATCTTCCCCATTTTTTCCGGTGCGTTGTGAGGCCTCGCCTCGTGCACCGTCACCTGCAATGACGTGCTTGCGATATTTTAAATGCAATAAGGTCCAAAGCTGTTTATTGCCTCTCAGGATTATGTGTCCGCCACGTCCGCCATCGCCACCGTCAGGGCCACCTTTTTCCACGAACTTTTCCCTTCGGAAGTGCGATGCTCCTGCACCGCCTTTACCCGATTTACAATGAATTTTTACGTAATCTATGAAGTTTTCCATCTGGGAATTATTCTTAGCAAAGTCACACAATCGTGGACTTTACGAAATAGCCTCAATTGCTTTGCTCAAGTCGCTGAAGATTTCCTCAACGCTTCCTTCGCCCGCAATTTCCACTAATTTATTTTGTTTTGCGTAATAGTTCGCCAACGGTTCTGTCTTTGTGCGGTATTCTTTCACGCGATTATTAACGATGCTTTCGTTTTGATCATCTGCTCGTCCGCTTGTTTGGCCTCTGTCTAAAATTCTACGGGTCAATTCCTCTTCCGATACTTTTAAGGATAATACTTTCTGAATAGGCGCGTTGCGCTTTTCCAGTAAACTATCTAATGCTTCGGCTTGTGCCACTGTACGCGGAAAGCCATCGAATACAAAGCCGGAAGCATCGGTATTATCATCTAATTTATTTTCAATCATTCCGATAACTACACTGTCCGGTACAAGGTCGCCTTTGTCCATCAGCGTTTTTGCCTCTAATCCTAATTTTGTTTCCGCTTTTATTTCTGCCCGAAGCATATCACCTGTGGACAAATGAACAAAGCCAAATCTATCAATAATATTGGCGGCTTGTGTACCTTTTCCGCTTCCCGGAGGACCAAATAGTACGATGTTCTTCATTGTTGTTTTGTTGTTTTTAGAAGTTAACGTAATGTTTGTTTTGGCTTATGGTTGCCGTAAAAATAGAAAAAAGGAGTAAACAGTGAACAGTTGTCAGTAAACAGTCGCTCAATACGCTTTTTTCACTGACCGCTGACGGCTAAGCACTCATTACTTTTATTATGTTTGCGGCATGAAAAACCTCCTCGTTTTATTTTCCCTTTTGTGTGTGGCGGCTATCGGTTTTCAAAGTTGCAAGCAATGTAATAACGCCAACAGTATTTCGCAGAATGCAGCAGATACAAGCATTTCCAAAGAAATTCGCGAAGCAACGGTAGCCATACAAAAAGATTCGCTTAATCCGAATTTATATGTAAGACGTGCGAAAATTTACGAAAATGAAAATGACCTGAAATCTGCAATTACGGACGTTTATTTAGCCTTGATGTTGGATTCGTTGAATCCTGAATTTTATGAATACGGAGCAGAACTGTTTATTAAAAATAATGATGCGCAACGCGCTATTGCATTAATAAACGAAGGAATAAAATTAGACTCTTCGTATATTCCATTTTACATTCTGAATGGCAAATATGAGTTTTTGCTGAAGCGATACGATGAAGCCTTGAGTTATTTAAATCGTGCCATTGAGCGCGACCAATTTGCGGCCGATATTTATTACTACAAAGGAATGGTGTATTTGGAAAAAGGAGATTCCACCAAAGCGCTTTCTTCATTTCAAACCTGTGTAGAGCAAGATCCGAAAAATGCCGATGCCTTTTTGCAAATCGGGTTGCTGCTCCAAAAAAAGAACGATAAAATGGCGCAAAAATATTTGGACAATGCCGTAAAAGCAGATCCCAAAGCGGTTGATGCGCTATACGCCAAAGGTTTTGCACAGCAAGATGCCAAGGAATATGAAAAATCAATTGAAACGTTTCGTCAAATTATTGAGCGCGATTACAAAAATGATGAGGCTTTATATGCGCTTGGCTACAGTTATCTGATGTTGGATTCTATTAAGCAGGCATATAAATATTTTGACTTAGCCGTAAAAACAAATCCTACCTATCACGAAGCATACTATAAAAAAGGCGTTTGTGCAGAACAGTTAGGACGTTTGGATGAAGCGAAGTCCTTATATCGCCAAAGTCTCAATCTTTCACCTAAATATGAACTCGCGCAAAAAGCCTTGAAGCGCTTGGGAGAAAAGATATAAAGCAAACACATGTCATTCCCGCGTACTTCGACAAGCTCAGTAACCAAGCGGGAATCTTTTTTAGTAGTCTTTATTATGAATGGGATTCCTGCTTTCGCAGGAATGACGATAGGATGTAAATGGGTGAAAAAAACGAGGAGGTAGGGGCGAATAATTATTCGCCCAATAATAATGCCAACCAAAAACAAGAGGGCGAAAGATGTTTCGCCCCTACGGATTTTGTCATTGTGGTGTCGTCAGGTGGGAACACCTGACGAAATTAAGAGGTGTAACGCTTCTACGTGTCGGGAGAAAACTCCCGCCAGCACGGGAAAGCAAACGTGCTCGTTTTTTAGCATCATTTCTACTGGTCGAAAAAAACGAACAGGATTTCAATTTACGGGAACTTCGGAAACTTGCTCCAGTCTGGTTTGCGTTTTTCTAAAAAGGCATTGCGACCTTCTACGGCTTCTTCTGTTCCATAGATTAAGCGTGTCGCTTCTCCGGCATAAACTTGCTGTCCCACCAATCCGTCATCAATCAGGTTGAACGCAAATTTCGTCATTTTAATAGCAGTTGGGCTTTTGCGCAAAATTTCCTGCGCCCAATCAAAAGCGGTTTGTTCTAACTCATCGTGCGGTACTACCGCATTTACCATGCCCATTTCAAAGGCTTCTTGTGCGGTGTACGATTTTCCTAAAAAGAAGATTTCCCGGGCGCGTTTTTGTCCTACTTGTCGAGCTAAATAAGCCGAACCAAATCCACCGTCAACACTGGCTACATCTACATCAGTTTGTTTGAAAATGGCGTGTTCTTTGCTGGCTAACGTCAAATCGCAAACTACGTGCAAACTATGTCCACCGCCAGCCGCCCAACCCGGCACCACCGCAATCACAACCTTATTCATAAACCGAATCTGGCGTTGTACATCTAAAATATTGAACTTATTGATGCCGTTCAACCCTTTGTAGCCTGTGGTAGAGCGCACCCGTTGGTCGCCACCCGAACAGAACGCCCAGCCACCATCTTTGGGCGATGGGCCTTCTCCCGAAATCAGCACCACCCCAATTTCTAACGATTCGTGTGCAATGATTAAGGCTTCCAATAACTCTTCTACTGTTTTGGGACGAAAGGCATTGCGCACTTCAGGGCGGTTAAAGGCGATTCTCGCAACACCATCCGCTTGCTGAAAGGTAATATCTTCGTATTGTTTGACGGTCTCCCATTTGATGTTGCTCATAGTGTTGTTATTTCGAGGCGAAAGTAAATTTTCAATGACGAATTACGAATTACGATTGATAAATTTCATTGTCAAATCGCCTCATCGCCAAATTGTCTAATTCTTTTATCTTCGCGCCTCAACATTAAAAAACAGATGTTACAATTAGACAACAATACCTATCGAATTGGTGGTGTGGATGCGCTTTCGCTTGTTGAAAAATATGGCGCACCGATTTATGTATACGATACGGCTACCATGAAAAAGCAGTACGAAAAACTAACAGAAGGGTTCGCTGCGAAGCCACCTAAAATCAAGTTTGCGTGCAAGGCTTTAAACAACATCAATGTGTTGAAATACTTCAAAAGTTTGGGAGCAGGTTTGGATTGTGTGTCTATTCAGGAAGTGTGGTTGGGTTTGAAAGCAGGTTTCGACCCGAAACAAATTATGTACACGCCTAACTGCGTTTCGTTAGAAGAAATTGACCTTGCCGTAAAAGAAGGAGTACAAATAAATATTGATAACACCTCTATTTTGGAACAATTCGGCACCAAATACGGTGATTCGATACCTGTTTGCGTTCGTATCAATCCGCATGTAATGGCGGGCGGAAATTTGAATATCTCAACCGGACACATTGATTCTAAATTCGGAATTTCGATTTAT
>JAEYZB010000235.1 GCA_023428205.1 Bacteroidota bacterium
TGCTTCAATGAGTTTATCTGCAACGGCTCTGCGAATATTTTTTGTGTTAATCGTTTCATATTTCGTGAATCGTTTCAATCCCATTTGCATCAAGCGCAATTCATCGCCTTCGGCAAATGCCGCAAGTGCCGATTTCCCCGCAGTGTTGATGCGGTCAAGCGCATCGAAGAAATAGCATTTAACCATATCCACATATATCTGTGACGCTGCTTGTCCGTGTAAATTCACCAATTTTTCAGCACGCAACAAAGCACTTTCCATGTTCAACACCTCAATCAAAACATCTGCCGCATGCAACAAAACTTCTTGTTCACTTTCGAGTTTCGTCATCAACTTTTGAACAGCAGAACCGGCAACCAGCAAGAATGCTTTTTTCGCATTTCTCAAAGCCTTGCGCTCTGCCCCGAAAATATCCTCTGCATCAGGCGCAGAAAAATCAGGCACACTCAACAATTCCTTTTGGATCGCCATTCCAGGTGTCATCAAATCAATTTTGCCTTTCATCGCCATCTTCAAAAGCGCGCTGATAGACAGCATCCGATTGATTTCATTCGTTCCTTCAAAAATACGATTGATACGCGAATCACGGTAAGCTCGTGCCATCGGATATTCTTCAATAAAACCATAACCTCCGTAAACTTGCAAGCTTTCGTCTGCTACAAAATCCAAGGTTTCAGAGCCCGTTACTTTTAAGAGTGCACATTCTACGGCAAACTCTTCTGCTCCACCCGTGAGCTGGTCTGTCAATGACGCCCCCGCAGCTTTTAGTTCTTCTTCTTTTTGGTGAATCAAATCGCACACACGATAAGACGATGATTCTGCTACCCAAGTGCGGATTGCCATTTCGCCCAATTTACCTTTGATAGCACCAAACTGCGCAATCGGGGTTTGAAATTGTTGACGCTCATTCGCATATTTTACCGCGCGATTCAACACATGTTTTGCTCCACCCAATACTCCGTTACACAATTTATAACGACCAATGTTCAAAATTTGAAACGCAATTTTATGTCCTTTGCCTATTTCGCCCAAGAGGTTTTCCACCGGCACTTTTACATTATTTAAAAACACTTGACGAGTAGAAGACGATTTAATCCCCATTTTCTTTTCCTCTGCACCAACGCTCACCCCTTCAAATCCTTTTTCAACAATGAAGCCGGTAAATTTCTCTCCGTCAATTTTCGCGAACACCACAAACACATCGGCAAAACCGGCATTCGTAATGAACATCTTTTGTCCATTCAAAACATAGTGTTTGCCGTCTTCACTCAACACGGCTTTAGTGCGTGCACCCAAAGCATCAGAGCCGCTTCCGGGCTCGGTCAAACAGTAAGCCGCTTTCAATTCACCTGTGGCTAATTTCGGCAAGTATTTTGCGCGTTGCGCGTCAGTTCCATAATATAAAATAGGACAAGTCCCGATACCTGTATGCGCACCAATCGCCACCGAAACACCAGCTCCCCAACCGAGAACTTCTGTAACATAAGAAAACGTAGTGATGTCTTTTCCCGAACCTCCGTATTCCTCCGGAATGTGCAAACCAAGCAAACCGATTTCGCCTGCTTTATCAATCATTTCTGCACCTTTCATGGGTTCTTTTTCCAATTCTTCCATACGCGGCTCTACGACATTCAGAATAAAATCTTTTGTAGCATCGCGCATCATTTGTTGGTCTTCCGTGATCTGCTCCGGAATGTACGTCTCTTCCCAAGAGGATTCTTTAATTAAAAACTCTCCACCTTTCAGAATCGTTTTTGTTTGTGTTGTTGTGCTCATTTTGAGTTCCTTTTTTAAGTATTTTAATTGGTTTTTATATTCCAAAAGTAAATACTCTATTTCGTTTTACCAAACGTTTGGTAGGGAAAATTTGCATTCATTGGGATTTATTTTAGTTTAGTTTGCGTTTGTTCAAACAAGCTAAACATGGGCAGCGCCTATTTCCAACGACTAAGCGAACATTTGAAAGAGCGAAAGAATTCGACATTTTTTCTTTTAATCCTTACGCTCACTGCCTTAATATTGCCTCAGGATATTGGTTTTTTTAAACCATTCTTTTACTTGTTTCTACTTTCTTTTGTCTTGCAACAGTTTTTTTTGCAAAAAAACAATTATGGAATATACGCCATACAAACTCTGTTCCTTATCCTAAGTGGCTTTGAATTACTTTTCGGAGTTCTAAACAAACCCTTTCAAATACCCCAAAAAATTTGCCTAACTGACTTGTACGCGCTCCACGATAAGGAGTATCTTTATAGAAGATTCGCACCTAACTGCAATGCACGAGCGATAGAAGGATTTAGTGAAAAAGACATTGCGTATAGCACAACCTATTGCTCCGATGAATTTAGCCAAAGGATTTCGTGCAAAAGCAACCAAGACACAACCATCCGTCCTTATCACGCAATTTTTACCGGCTGTTCATTTACGTTTGGCGAAGGATTGCCCTATGAAGAAACGTTCCCTTATTTCTTTTCGAAAGAGAAAAACAACTTTAAACCATACAACTGTGGCTTTTCGGGATGGAGTCCGGCAGAAATGTGTTTGAGCTTCGACTCGGCTTATCTAAACTCCATAAATAACAACTCGATAAAAGAAGATAATGGGTTTTGCTTATATACATATATTGACGACCACTTAAGCCGAGTGTATGGTGACAGCCGACACCTTCGAGCAGAAAAAAACAACCCTAGTATAACGATTGAAAACAATGCGATAAACGTACAAATGCACGCTCGACCTAAAGTGTTGTTGGCGGCACTGCTCAATGGTTCAGAAACAGCGCGCTATTTCAATATCCGCTTGAGTTACCCCAAAACAGAAAAGTTCTACCAACGATTTGCCAATCTTATCAATTTCTCTGCGCAAAAATATTGGAAGATGAAACCTGCTGGAACCTTTTATGTAAGCATTTACCCGGGTGATTATGGAACAGATACAAGTTGGACAAAATTCTTAGACCACAGAATTATTATTCTTAAAACGATTAGTCCGAAAGATTATGAGAGCAATAAAACAAAGTATATCATCCACCGCTTTGACAGACATCCGAATGCACAAATGAACGCGTTTTATGCAAAAGAATTAATAAACGTAATGACATTTTAGTTACTTTCCTGCTACCGCTTCACTCAACCACACAAACTCTTTCAAAAAGCCCTCCGCCACCTTCACAAACGTTTCATCCGTTGCAGTGCCGTCTTCGCTAATTTTTTTCTCAATCGCAGGAATTGTAAGCATCTGCGGAACCGGAATTCCAAAAAATCCGCAAATCATATTTTGCATTTGTTGCGCAGCCCGCATTCCCCCTAACATTCCCGGAGAATACGTTACAATGCCGAATGTTTTATGCGTAAACTTCGGAAAATGGTCGAGAATATTTTTCATGGCGGGCGAATAGCCGCCATTATATTCCGGTGACACTAAAATAAATGCATCTGTGTCGAAAATTAAATTCCCTAACACTTTATTTTCGACTGGCACCGCATCCCGATTTTGCCAAACATTTTGCACAAAAGGCAATGGGAATTCGCGCACCTCTAATATAGCATAAGTGTGTTGCGGATACGTTTTCTCCAATTCCGTTTTCAAAAAAGCCGCAACGCGATGACTAAAATTTGGTTTGCGCGGACTTCCTGAAATAATCGTTATGTTCATTGTGATTGCTGTTTAAAATAGGCCGCAATGATACGAAAGAAATTAGACGATGGGCAACGCTGTTCGAAATGTGCTCGTTTTTTCGGAGGGGTTATAAATGGTGTGAAAAAACAAGCTCGTTTTTTTCAACCACTTCATTACGGAGCTAATCTCCCGACTTTCCAATCATTCTTTTTCTTTTCGTAGAAAATTCGGTCGTGTAAACGTGACTGGCGACCTTGCCAAAACTCAAAATAAGTTGGCTCCAAAATAAAGCCGCCCCAATGGTCAGGCATTTTCAACTCGTTTTTTTCGCGGATTTCGGTAAAGCGGTTATCTAAAAATTTTCTGTCAGGAACAACTTGACTTTGTGGCGAAGCAATAGCTCCGATACGGCTTTCTTCGGGGCGAGAATTGAAATACTTTTCACTTTCTTCTTTACTCACTTTGCGAACAACGCCCTCAATACGAACCTGACGCTCCAACGCATCCCAATAGAAAAGTATTTGAGCCCTCGGATTTTCTTGCAACTCCTTTCCTTTTCGACTGTCGTAATTGGTGTAAAAAACAAAGCCTGCTTCAGCTACTTCTTTGAGCAACACCACTCGAG
>JAEYZB010000243.1 GCA_023428205.1 Bacteroidota bacterium
TAGGAAAACCCATCAGCGAAGTTTTTGAAGAATTTGATGAAAATGCGTTAGCTTCTGCTTCAATCGGACAGGTACATAAAGCCAAATTGAGAACCGGTGAATCGGTGGTGGTGAAAATTCAACGTCCCACAGTAGCCGATGTGATGGAACGCGATTTGCAAATCATACAGGACATTGTCCGCAGAGCAGACCGCTACTTGCGCAAGCAAGGAATCAGCAATGCCGAAGATGTGGTAAATGTGCTTTCTCGTGCTATCAAAAAAGAATTGGATTACCTGAATGAAGCGCGAAATCTGGAACGCTTCCGCTCACTCTACAAACACCGCAGAGATTTTTACATTCCAAAACCATACCGTGAATATTCAACCGATAAGGTATTGATTATGGAGTATGTGGAAGGCTGTAAAATTACCGATGTAAAACAGTTGGAGAAATGGGGGCTTTCTCCTAAAAATATCGTAGAGCGAGGAATGGATATTTACCTCACACAGATTTTTGAATACGGTTATTTTCACGGAGACCCACATCCCGGCAATGTGTTGGTGCGCGAAGATGGAACTATCATTTTGTTGGACTTCGGCATGGTAGGCCAGCTAATGAAAAAAGACAAATATGCATTTGCAGGAGTCTTCATCGCTATGGCACAACATGATGCTCGAGAAATGGCAAACCAAATGAGAAAATTGGCGATAGAGGATAACATTACCGACATGCGCCAATTCACCTACGACCTAAATGATTTGATTGAAGATTACGCATCACTTGATGTAAGTGAAGCCAGTATTCAGGACGTAATCAACCGCCTGCAAAAAATCATGTACACCTATAAAATAACTGTCCCCGGTGGTGTATTTATTGTTTTCAGAGCCTTTGCCATTTTGGAGGGAATCGGCAAAATCATGTATCCTGAATTTAAAACCTACGATTTCATTCGTCCATACGGACAGCGAATGCTTGCCGAGCAGCTACGCCCCGAAAATTTGGCGAATGAAGCAGCCGCAAGAATGTCGAGTATCTACTCATTTATGAGTTCGTTTCCGGTGGAAGTGAAAAACATTTTGCAGAAAACAAACCTCGGTAAAATGCACTTTGAAATAGAGTTGCAAGGCTATGGTTACGCACTGAAAAAGTGGGACAGCATCACCAACCGCTTAGTCATGACCTTCATTCTGTGCGCATTGATAATAGGTTCTTCCTTAGCATTATTAGGGCATTACGGCCCCGAAATGAAATACTACTACGGCATCAATGCCTGGAGTTTTATCGGCTACTGCATTTCAGGAGGACTTTTTGCCATTCTGCTTTATATCATTATGCGGAGAAGAGTTTATAAATAAGAAACGTGCTCGTTTTTTGCGCCCATTTGACGTAAAAAAACACAGAAAGAAACGTGCTCGTTTTTTTGCACCACTTCTCGTTCCCGAAATTTTAATAGAATTAGAAGCGCGGACAGAACAACATATTGGTCAACTCACCCGCAGCTTTCGAAGGGATAATATAAATAAGCGAAATTTCTAACGCTCCTACCCCACTTCCTGCTTGTTTGAAACCGGTGAGAGTAACATCATAGCTTGCCGCAATTTTGAAGCCATTTAAATCGACTCCCAAATAAGGAATAACGGATTCTGCCTGACGGTCCTTGGTTGCCAAATTGTTTGAACGAGTATAAATACCCAACGTCATACTGTTTTTCAAATCAAAGTCAAACCCAAAGCCCAATCCCGCGTTCAACTGGTCAGCCTTTTGCTGTTGCATAAATAGAATCGAAGGCAAGATGTGGAACTTTCCGAATTTAACATCGAACCCTAATTGCGCATTATAGCGATAGTACAAGGTTCTTTTAGCATTTGCCGCTTCTAAATTATACTTCATAGTAGCCGCATTGAAAAATGCTCCACCAAAGTACATACTCACACGAGGAGAAAATCTTCCATAATAAAGCAACCCGACATTAGCGTTCACATAACCTACGTTTGGCTGTAAGCCCACATTGCTCGCGATGCTTCCATTAAACTGATTGTTTTGTTCGTGCTGATTGGCAAAACGTAAATCATCTTGCGTGAGGCGCAATTGCGTGTAACCTACTTGAAATCCTGCCGACAATTGATGATTGTTCGCTTTACCCAACGCTTTGATGTAAGAAGCCGAAAGTACGCCCTGAAAAGTACCGAAAGAGCCCGCTCCCGCACGGTCATATAAAAACGCACCGCCTATTCCTACTGCATCTTTTCCGAACACAGAAATTGGAGCATCAATGTACACCGATGGCGTTTGATATGGCGAGTTGAAAAAACCGGTTCCACTTGTATAATTAACTCCCGAAAACCACTGGTTTCGGTAAATAGCACCTACTCGAACCGCACCGTTTATCAATCCCGTCATGGCAGGATTATGTGTAAGTGGAGAATTAAAAAACTGGGTATAGTGAGGGTCTTGGGCTGACGCCACTGCCGAAAACAATAGCAAAAAAGCGAGTATATATTTTCTCATCGTGCTGATTTTTTTAACCTATTTGAAATTACCAAATCAATGAAAGATTACCGGAAACTGGCGGAATGGCCTCGCCTGTGATTTTTCTCAATTTTGCCAAGTAAGTGTAGTTACCTTGTTGTTGCAATTTCCCTTGGTACATACCATCCCATGTGTTTGTACCGTCACGCTTGCTATTAAATACCATTTCTCCCCAACGATTAAATACCATCAACTCATCTACCGTAACTTTGCCCATATTATTAATCACCGTAAATCCTCGGTTTTCTACAGGAACCGATGGGTCTGTCGCTCCCGGCACAAAGGCATTCGGAAACGCAAAATCATCGCCCGACTGCGGATTAACCAATGCATGTGGAGCGCTGCTGTTATCTATCCATGCTGCACGCACCGCTTTTGCACGAGGAGAAGCAGGTGCAATGTTCGTGTTTTGCAAATCGGTCCATTGCGGTGCACCTTCCCAGCGACCAACAGAAAACCAATTGCCGTCATTCGCTACATCAAAAAACACACTCAAATTAGCAGGTGTATTATCAGAAGCGGAAAGCAAGTGATAGAATTTATCGTTTACCGCATCTACAGAACTTTCTTTGGTAGTAATATTGTAACCATCATCGGTAGTCGTGGTTGCCGAGCCTGTATTGAACGCAAAACGCGCTTCATAGCTGTGTGCATTCGCATCACTCGGAACAAAAGACACTTCGCGTTTTACCGGAGTGCCACCATTATTCCAACCTAAAGGAAACAAATATTCGTCTGTTGAATTCGTATTGCGCACCAAACGACCATTGCCTGTGCTACTCACAAAAGCATCGTCTCCTCCACTCGTTACAATGGCATTTGCACTAGTATTCAGCACCGTCATTTTGTTGGCATTTGTTGCCAGCTCATTGCCGTTTAATGTCAGAGTTCCGGCCACATTCGCGTCAATCGTTTGCGACTTTACAGTTTGCGTATTATTGCAAGTCAAGTTATAGAAAGTCGTTACGCTTGTTCCGGTAATTTGTTGATTGAGTCCATTTAATCTCACCGTACTTTGGTCAGGCGTGAATGTTGCATCGTTTACCCAATTTTCCAGAACAATATATTGCCCCGTATTTGCCGCATAGCCATCGGCAGTGCCATTTGAATTCACAAAACTCCCCTCAATATGAACTTCTCCCTTGTTCTTGAAAAGCCCACCGTTTGCGTTTTCCAACGAGCCATCATTCGGATTGGAACCCGATTTCACGATCATTCTCGCTCCACCCATCACAGCTACCTGTGCCCCGTTACTATAAAATGTTTGTGCATGGCTAAATGAGATTCCTAATGAAACCGCCATTCCTAAAATCAATTTTGCGCTCATACGACTATCGTTTTGGTGTTTATACAACTTCGTAAAAGTAAGGAAATTATTATTACTTTCCAAAATATTGCTAAAATTTGAAACCTTTTCCAACGAAGAACCTGTAAGCATCAGTAAACGGCTGTTTTTACACAAAAAACTGCTCATAAAACCGTAAGGCATTGCCGCTCATTATTTTTTCAACTAATTCGGAAGGCGAAAACCCGTACCACAATTCCTTTTTGTACTCTTTCTTTTCCAAAAATGCTATTAAATCCTGTTGAAATAACGGGAATTTCGCAGCCGATTCATAAGGCTCCATGTGCGTAATCGTACCATCAAAGTCAGACCCGATGGCGACTACATCCCAGCCACTTTTATCGCCTACAGCTTTTACCATTTCAAATACATTATCCCAAAACAAATGCACATAAGATTCGCGTTTCTTCTTTTCATCTTTGAGTGCCACAATATTATTGATGACATCCAATCCGCCCAATAAGCCTCTATCCATCATCAAACCAATCAAGCCGCCCGACTGATGAATAATCCGCACCTCTTCATTAGAAATATTGATACTCCAGCGAAATAAACGATGCTGTCTTGCTTTGAACATAGTGTCACTGTCGCGCGTTGAACTATCCATAGTGGCAAATCCATTCACTCCTGCGTGGCTGTATATAATTGGAATTTTGTCATTGGGATTAATGTAATTGTAGTTTTGAATGAACGCATAATATTCTTTCCGCGCTGCCACACTCATGTGTTTCATATCTATCAAAATGCGTTTGCCATTTTCACGACTCAAAAGCTCGCGAATAACATGCCAACCTGCTTCCGTAATGCCTTTTCCAACGCCTTTGTTTTGATTTACCAACGCATTGATTGGTCGCTTGAAACTTTTGGCGTGTCCCGATAAATGATTCCAAAAATGATGGGCGAGATTGATGACGAACGGTGGATATTTCCAATCCTTTATGGTAGCAATATTTTTGGTAAGCATCGCTTTCAATTCCTCCTCGTTTTTTTCATCCGTTTCAGGGGCACCGGTGCCGAGCGCATGCGCACCTTCTATCGTAACAATACCAATAAGCGTGTTTTTCTTCTGTAATGCTTTTTGCAACTCCTGGTAATTATTCACCAAAACAAATTGAAGCTCCCCATCAGGACTTTTGCCCAATTGCGATTCCACAAAAGCATATTCTGCTTGCAATTCATCGAAGTAACGGTAATGTTTTTTGGCTTCCGCTATCGCTTCCGCGCTATAACCCGTTATTACTTCCTGCAAAACATTGATGCGCTTCTGACCTACCAATAGTTTCGGCACATTCCGCATATTCAGAAATCCGCGTTCCGTAGGGTAAAGCGACAACTGAAAAACACGAACATTTCCTTCGGCTAAGGTTTCCAAATTGGTTTGCGATTCTTTAAAAACCTGTCCTGAAATATCATTCGCAGTTTTCGTAAAACCATTTCCTTTTATGTGATGGATTTTCTCCCAAATCGTTTTTTTTGGCTTCGGATAGCCGGAATTAAACGGCTTCATATTCGGGTGGCAATGCAGGTCAATCGTGAGCATCTCTTTTTTCATATTTGGTTCACGGCAATAATAGCGGTTTATTCTACATTGGGAAAAGATGTTCTGCAAACAGCCGTAAAGTATAAACGTATACAACTTAACCCTTGTCCACTCTTGAAAATTCAATTTGCATTTTGAGTTCATTTCTCATTCTTCATTTTTAATTTTTAATTTGTGCGATGCAGGTAGAAATTTATACGGATGGTTCTTCGCGCGGCAATCCGGGAGCAGGGGGTTATGGCACGATTTTGAAATTCGGGCGACACGAAAAAGAATTGAGCCAAGGATTTCGCCTGACGACCAACAACCGAATGGAGCTATTGGCAGTGATAAAAGGACTGGAAGCATTGACCCAAAACGGGCTGCATATCACTGTTTTTTCCGATTCAAAATATGTAGTAGAAGCCGTTGAAAAACGCTGGGTTTTTGGTTGGGAACAAAAGGGATTTAAAGACAAAAAAAATCCGGATTTATGGCGTGATTTTCTAAAGCTTTACCGCAAACATCACGTAAAATTTGTTTGGATTAAAGGCCATAACAATCACCCCTACAATGAACGCTGCGACCAACTCGCCACCGCAGCCGCTGATGGCAAAAAACTATTAATTGATAAGGGCTACGAAGCGGCTCAGCAGCATAAAACCGATTTAGATTAATACAGGTAAAACCTATAACCTCGCACGTTTCTTCCTGCTCGTTTTTTCACACCATTTTATTGTTCCCGCTGATTTTCGCAGAAGTATTTCTTTTCCCACTTTTCATTTTGAGTTTTTCACTGCTAATCTGCTCGTTTTTTCACACCACTTTTACTGTCAAGTATTTTCAAACTTCATTAAACGCAAACTTGTCATAATTACTATAAGTGTGACACCTACGTCTGCTGCAATAGCAAAAACTAAATTACTATAACCGATAAGTGCCAGAGCTATAAATATAAATTTCACCACGATGGCTCCAATTGTGTTGAATTTTATTCTGCGCAATGTTTTTTTAGAGAGGCGAATGAGAAATGGAATGAGTGAAAGACGGTCGCTCATCAATGCAATATTGGCGGTTTCGATAGCGGTATCGCTTCCTGCAGCTCCCATTGCAATACCTACTGTGCTTT
>JAEYZB010000271.1 GCA_023428205.1 Bacteroidota bacterium
CCATCGAACTACAGAACGGTTGTGTTCAAAGATATTTCGTGTGACAAATCGTTTTTAACAAAGTCGTGCGCTAATTCTAAAGAAAACATACTGTGGGAAGACGGCAATACGTACCCATTGGTAAAAGTGGAGATTTCAAACGAATCACACCCATTTTATACCGGAAAAATGAAATTCGTTGACACGGCAGGCCGTATTGACAAATTCAATAAAAAATACAAAAAATAATTTTGTTGCCAACAAAATATACGGAGTCCCGCTTTTTGAGCGGGACTTTTTTTGTGCTCAAAATTATCTGAAAGAGGCTTTTTTCGTCCCCACGCAACCATCCCCTCGTCTTTTTGTTCTTAATATCGAAAAACCAATTCACAAGCCGACAAGCAAAAGTATTTGGTATTAGAATTTTGAACCATGAGACAGTTAAAAATTAGTCGGTCTATCACCAATCGGGAAAGCCAGTCTATTGAAAAATACCTCCAAGAGATTGGACATGAGGCCTTAATTAGTCCTGATGAGGAGGTCGTGTTAGCAAAACGGATTCGGTCAGGTGACCACGAGGCATTGGATAGACTTACCCGTGCCAATTTGCGCTTTGTAGTTTCGGTAGCCAAACAGTACCAAAACAGCGCACTTTCACTGAACGACTTAATAAATGAAGGCAATTTAGGGTTAGTGAAGGCCGCGGAAAAATTTGACGAAACACGCGGATTCAAATTTATTTCTTATGCCGTTTGGTGGATTCGTCAATCCATTATTCAGGCCTTAGCAGAACACAGCCGTATGGTTCGTTTACCATTGAACAAGGTCGGTTCGCTCAACAAAATAAACAAGACGTTATCCGAATTGGAACAACAATTTCAGAGGGAAGTAACTCCTGAAGAAGTAGCGATGGAGTTGGATATTAGCGTAGAAGAAGTCCGCGCAACGCTTGAAGTGTCAGGGCGACATGTTTCGATGGATACGCCTTTTCAAGAAGGGGAAGGAGGCTCGCTACTTGATGTATTGGACAATCCGAATGCCGAAGAAACAGATGGAAAAATGAGCCATAATGAATCACTCCAAATAGAAACAAAACGCGCTTTATCTACTCTCAGCCAGCGCGAACGCGATGTGATAAAACTGTTTTTCGGCATCGGAACAGAAAATGCCATGACACTGGAAGATATTGGTGAAACTTTAGGCTTGAGTCGCGAACGCACTCGCCAAATTAAAGATAAAGCCCTTGTAAAACTCCGTGCTCAATCACGCTCTAAGGCGTTGAAGCATTATTTGGGATAGACTATTCATTTCGGCAACGATTTGCGCATAAGGATTTTTGGTTTTGGATTTATACACAAAGCAAATTGCCAATTGTTTTTCGGCTCCGGAAACTTTTTCGTAAAAAGTATTTTTTTGTAGTCGGTAGGCTTCTCGAAGTTGGCGCTTCAATCGGTTTCTATCCACCGCTTGTTTGAAATGCCTTTTAGAAACCGAGAACATCGCTTGCACCGGATTTTTTACCGAAAGCTGTATGGGTAAATAAACAAGGGTAAGGCAATTACTATGAACTGCCTTACCCTCCTTAAAAAGTTGCTCAATTATTTTTTCGCTTTTCAGACGCTCTTCACGACCGAAAACTGCACGTTGCAACCGAGCCCCGCCTGTTTTATTTGAGGCGTCTTTCGTCAGAAACGCTAAGTTTTTTGCGACCTCTTGCTCTTCTGCGTGCAAGTACTTTTCTTCCATTTTTAGTGCTCATTCTTTCACGAAACCCGTGTTTATTTGCTCTTTTTCTGCGACTTGGCTGAAACGTCCTTTTCATTTCTAAAAAATTTAATCAATTAGTTTTCCCCCGAAAGGGACGGCAAACTTACACATTTATTCCACATTAGGAAATATTTCCCCTGCTTTTAGTCCAATCCTGCTCGTTTTTTCGGAGGACTTGAGCAATTCTGCTCGTTTTTTTCGCCCCTTTATCCTACCGCAACTTTATACATCTTCTCAAAATCAAAATGCTTCTTCGCTAATTCGGCAATTCGTTCTGCGGAAATTTGTTGGATGGTTTCCAGATAATTACTCAAACTTTCCGGAGTTCGGTCAAATAATAAAAGCCCTTTCAATACATCAGAAAAGCGCAACGCACCGTCCACCGAACGCAGTATTTTCCCACTCATATAATTTTTAACGGTCTGCAACTCCTCTTCATCAACGAGTTCCGTTTGTATCAATGAAATTTCTTTTTGAATCTCGTTTAATGTTGATTCACGGTATTCTTTGCCGATGTCGGTACTAATTTCAAAAATACCCCCATGTTTATAAGCCGTTAGCGAAGAATAAATACCATAGGTGTACCCTTTTTCTTCACGAATATTCGCCATTAAGCGTGAACCAAAATAACCGCCAAATAAGGTATTCACGACCGTCAGTTCATCAAATTCAGGATTGTCTTTTGAAATACTTGCATTACCGACCATCAATGAACATTGCACTGAATTTTCTTTGTTTTGAAAAGCGACAACATCCTTTTTTGCTTCGCGTTGGTGTTGTTTGTCGGTCGTTTTTTGCCCTATCCAGTTTTTATTGCCGAATAAATCATTTAGCTGTTTGATGATTGTTTCATCAAATTTTCCGGAAAGAATGATAAAGCAATTGGCGGCATTGTAATACTGATGATAATATGCGCTCAACCATTCAGGTTGAATGGACTCAATATCTTCCACCTCCGTAACACGCCCGTAAGGATGATTTTTACCCCACATATTTTGCAGAAAAATCCGGTTCGCTGCATAGTCCGTTTTCGCCAAACGCTGTAAGTGTTTTTCTTTGCGATTCGATTTATACAAATCTACTTCATGTGCGGGAAAAGCCGCCTCTGTAAACAGTTCATGAACGAGCGGCAACAGTTGCGGAATATTTTTTGAAAGCGCATATAACTGATAACCTGCATTAGAAAAATACGATTGGCTTTCCAAATTCGCACCATAAAAATCCAGCGTCTCATTGATTTGCAAAGACGTTTTATTTCGTGTGCCTTCACGAATAAGTTGATTCGTAAAATCAGCGACTAAATTTTTCTCTTCGTACCATTTTCCGGCATCAAAAATAAAATCAACTTTCAATACATTGTGCGCACTGTAAACTCCATAAACTTTCAGTCCGTTATCTAACGAAAACGATTGAATAGCGGGGATTTTCAACACATCTATTTGCTGTGTCTCCGGAGCAATACTTCTGTTCATAGGTTCGTTTTTTTAGCGTAAAAAATCGTGCTGCATTGCGCAGGAACAAAAACAGCAAGCGAGGCATTCCGCACTTGCTCAACGGTAACAGAATCGTATTTTCCCAACTCATCAAACAGATCCGCGGCTTTACCTGTCATTTCGCAAAACGCAAGATTAAATGCGCGATTCATCAAGTTCGTATCGGAAAAACTCCAAAATGTTTCAAACTTGTTTTTCAGTTTTTGCAAAGCCTTTTCGTCCAATGTTGCAATTGCTTTTGCAATACCGCTTTCTATCGCCTTGTCCACATCTTCAAAC
>JAEYZB010000123.1 GCA_023428205.1 Bacteroidota bacterium
GCGTAAATCCGTAGAAATCGTTTGATTTTCCGAAAAAAACTGCACCGCATCCAACCGTTCATATATCAAATTCAAATCAATCAGCGGCATCACAATCCAGCGCTTCAACAAACGCCCGCCCATTGGCGAAACGGTTTTATCCATCACGTCTGCGAGCGATTTCCCGTCAGCATGCGAAGGACTGATAAGCTCCAAATTTCGAATTGTAAAGCGGTCGAGCCACACGTAACTTTGCTCGTGAATACGCGAAATTTTCGTGAAATGCGAAAGCTGATGATGTTCCGTATCTTTCAGGTACTGAATAGCCGCACCTGCCGCAATTGTAGCAAATGTAGCATCTTCCAAACCGAAGCCTTTCAGCGATGCGGTTTCAAACAATTTCAATAAATTTTCGGTGGCGTATTCGTGTGTATAAACCCAATCTTCGAGCTTGCTTGAAATATATTTCGTACCGAAAAGTTCCGCAAATTCCTTTTGCTTGGAACGCTGAAAAACCACCTCGGAAGGGGCGAAACTTTGCAGGAGTTTATCAATATATTCCGCCTTCCCTTCAGTCGCCAAAAATTCGCCTGTAGAAATATCCAAAAAGGCGACACCGCATTTTTCTTTCGTGAAATAAATGCTCGCCAAAAAGTTATTCGCTTTGCTTTGCAGAATATGGTCGCCCGTTACCACCCCGGGAGTAACAACTTCGGTAACTCCCCGTTTGACAATAGTTTTTGTGAGTTTCGGGTCTTCGAGTTGGTCGCAGACCGCCACGCGATTTCCCGCGCGAACAAGTTTTGGCAAATACGTGTCGAGCGCATGGTGTGGAAAGCCTGCGAGCTCCACTTCCGAAGCCTTACCATTAGAGCGTTTCGTGAGTGTAATACCCAAAACAGCCGCAGCACGCACCGCATCTTCACCAAAGGTTTCGTAGAAATCGCCCACGCGAAACAACAAAATCGCATCAGGATATTTCGCCTTGAATTGCTTGTATTGCTTCATCATCGGAGTTTCTGCGTCCGTGCCCAAAGCCTTTGGTTTTTCTGCCATTGCGCGAAGATAAAAGATAAGTCAAAAGCAGAAAGCGGAAAGTTTGTAAAGTGAGAATTAGATATTGACGAGAAAATGTATAAACACGCAATAAGATATCATTGCTAATACTAAAATGAGAACTCCATTGAAAATTTTGTATTTCATGGATTGTTTTGCAATAACATTAACGGTAAAAATTGCAATTGTAGTAGTAGAATATGTAATGTAAAAGACCAAATTACATAGACATCTTCCCGCGTCATCATGTATTCCACCGCCAAAAAGTCTAAACAAATAATCGCCTAGTAAAAATGTCAAAAAAGCAGAAAGAATAAATACGGAAATGTTTTTTGAATAGTGCGATGTGAATAAGAAGAAAATAGGGAAAACGATAACTGAAAACATAAAAGTTATCATTCCGAAAAGAGAACCTAATAGTGTCCATACCAAAAGGAATAATGCATTAATAATTATTGTTTCCATTGTAGACACACAATAAAAATTCTTTCATTTGTCGCGGAGAAAAACAAACCTATCACACCATCGGAACCGACATCGCATACTCAATACTCCCCTGAAAATTCCATTTGTGTACTGTGCTGACATATTGTAAAGAGCTATGAATTAATTTACTATCAATATGTATCGGGGTTTTGATGTGTACTTCTTATGCGAATAATGTGAACAACATCAGATGAGACTTTATAAGATACCCGACAGTGAAAAATATCAAAAGCTCTATAATCTCCTGTATTTTCTCCTTTGAATTTGTCGGGTGGAAATTTGTGTGGTTGTGATGAGAGTTTAGCCGTTGTCGCCATTATCTTATCAAACACTTTATCCGCTTGTGCGATAGAAGATTCTTCGGCAATATAATTGTATATTTCACCTAATTGTTCTTGCGCTTTTTCTGTCCAAATTACAGCAATTTCGCTTTCCATTCGTTACGCTTTTCCTCTACCTGTGACTGCGTATAAATCCGACCTTCCGCGATATCTTGCTCTGCAAGAGCAATATCCTGATTATACTCTTCCATTGTTTGAGCCGAATGTTTTTTGCGAAACAACAACAACCGCTTAAACACATCCAATAAATCGGGGTCTTTTACTTTCGTTATCTCATTCTGTATCCAACGTATGTCTGCCTGTAAGTTCATAATTTGAAACTTTATTATGCCAAAGATACAAAATCTTCATAAACAAAAACAGGCTATCTTCTCCTCGTTTTTTCAGACCACTTTCAAATTATTTTCGGTTATTTCTCCGTAACAAAAATGAATTGATACCCTTTCAAAACGGGAATACCTAAAAGTCCTCGTGCAATTTTCAATTCCACAACTTCATCAGATTTGCGAAATAGCGAAGAATGTTCTCTGTTTGCCAAATGGTTTGCTTCGTCTGAATTTATCCATGTCGGATTATCCGGTGCTGAAAAATTCAATAAAACGCGGGCGTGCCATGCTTTATCCAATTGATTGTTTTCTAATTGGAATAGGGTAGTTCTTCCTACCTTGTCGGTGATAAACTTCCACTTATAAAAATAGCTTTCTGCAGGTGATGAAAAAACAAAATTTATCAGCAGAAGTAGACTGACCATAAAAAGTGGCAATGACGCGGTTATTAATTTTTTCGGTCTTATTCCGCGGGTCCGCAACCAATAAATGAAGAAGACAACACACAAAACATATACACTGAATAAAATTGCGGAAGAGACAAGCGTATTCATAGCCACCTGAAAGAAAATAAGGATTGCCAGCGGAATCGGAACACATGCGATAAAATACCAATTCGTCAGAAAAAATATTAATGCGTTTTTATATTCCGAAATCGAGTAGAAATGAGCGTCCACCTTCTTTAACGCATAGAATGCGAACCACGCCAAAAGTATCCCGAAAACACCACCGAAAATCCCGCCTTCCACAAATAACGCAATTCCAATGCCCAACAAAAAGAGATACGTAAACAGAAGTAATAATGTTCTAAGAAGAATATCGGTATAATGAAAAAATTTGAAGCGGTCGGTTTTCATATATTCCGAAAACTCTCGCTCTTCTCGTTCTTGTCTTTCCCGCAAAAGTTCCCGATAGTATTCAAAATCAGAAACCACAGCAGTTTCATTTTGTGTGGCAGTGACACCATATTCTTTATACGCTATCAGCGCCTGATAGGCTTCTGAAATGGCGCGAAACTTTTCAGTGGCAGTTGCATGATCGTTTCGGTCAGGATGATATTTGAG
>JAEYZB010000143.1 GCA_023428205.1 Bacteroidota bacterium
TGATTGAAATATTTATCCAAAACAAACACGCCCGCAACAGCACTTGTAAATGACACCAAGGCTGTAAAAACAATTTTTCTGTATTGCATAGTTTTAGAATTTATAGTTTTACAATGAAAACGAAACAAATTTATTGTGCGGAATCTCTAAATGTGAAATTTATTCGCCCTATTTAATCTGATTTAAGAAAATGAACGTTAAATTCCATAAATACCAAGGAACAGGAAATGATTTTGTGTTGCTGAATAATCGCTACAACACATATAGCAATCTTTCCAGAGAACAAATTGAACGTATTTGCGACCGACATTTCGGTATCGGAGCCGATGGCTTGATGCTGTTGGAATCCATACAAGGACACGATTTTAAAATGGTGTACTTCAATTCGGACGGACGACAAAGCACGATGTGCGGCAATGGCGGACGTTGCATTATTCAGTTTGCGCACGACCAAAAAATCATTGGCGATAAAACACTTTTTTTGGCGATAGACGGACCACATCACGGAAAAATTAACGAAAATGGAAGTGTGAGTTTACAGATGATAGATGTGAACGGCTACGAAAAAGACAGCGACAATTTTATTCTGCAAACAGGCTCACCACACTATGTCATTTTCTCAGATGAAACTCGCACGCTCAACATTGTAGAAGAAGCGCGAAAAGTGCGCTACAATCAGCGTTTCAAAGAGTTTGGTATAAACGTAAACTTCGTGCAACCAATTTCAGAAAACGAAATTTATGTGCGTACATATGAGCGCGGTGTGGAAGATGAAACATTAAGTTGCGGAACAGGTGTCGTGGCTTCGGCTTTAGCATTTGCGTTGCAACAAAATGTTGGCTTCGAGAACCTCAGCCACCAAAGCGGAAGTATTTCTGTGCAAACCAAAGGCGGAAAACTGCAAGTGGACTATGTTCGCAATGGCGACCAATTCACGAACGTGTGGCTAAATGGAAGTGCTGTAAAGGTTTTTGAGGGAAGTGTGGAAGTTTGAAAATGGTGCAAAAAAACGAGGTGCATTGAGTACTTCGGTAAACTCAATGTAACACCTGCCGAAATAAGCAAGATTTGTTTTTTTGAAAAATGTAATAACTTTGTAATTACATTAAATAATATGTTATGGATATTTCAATAATACCAATTGGCAATTCAAAAGGAATTCGTTTAGCCAAAAACATACTTGAGAAATACAACATTCAAGATAAATTGGAGTTGATTTTGGAAGACGACCAAATTGTATTGAAACCTAAATCCACACCTCGTAAAGGCTGGGAAGATGCTTTCAAAAAAATGCACGAAAATGGAGATGATCAATTACTGATTGACGATATTTTTACAGACGAAATTTTTGAAGAATGGAGCTAAAACAATATCAAATTGTGTTAGTAAATCTCGACCCTACTATTGGAAGTGAAATGAAAAAAACGCGACCTTGCGTTATTCTTTCGCCAAATGAAATGAACAAATATCTGCAAACGATTGTCGTTGCTCCCATGACAAGCAGCTCTAAAAATTACCCAACTCGCGTTCCCGTAAAACATAACCGACAAAAGGGTTGGATTGCGATTGACCAAATCTGCACTATTGATAGACAACGAATCGTAAAGATCTTCAGTAGTTTGAAAGAAGCAGAAATTACACATGTCAAGGATGTAATACAAGAAACATTCGTTGAGTAACAAAAAATCCGATGAAAAACTCATCGGATTTTTACTTTATAAACTTTCGACCTTTTGCTTTACAAACTATTTCGCAGCAACTGATTTACGAATAATGTTCAACGCACCACCTTCTTTAAACCACTCGATTTGCGCTTCATTGTAAGTGTGATTTGCTTTGATTTCATCTTTCGTTCCGTCTTTGTGATTTAACACCAAAGTCAATGGAACGTTTGGTGCGAAAGTCGTCAAACCGATTACATCAATGGTATCGTCTTCCTGAATTTTATCGTAGTCTGCTTTATTGGCAAAGGTCAAACCTAACATCCCTTGTTTTTTCAAGTTCGTTTCGTGGATACGCGCAAAAGATTTTACCAATACGACACGAACACCCAAATGACGCGGCTCCATAGCTGCGTGTTCACGAGATGAGCCTTCGCCATAGTTTTCATCGCCTACTACGATAGAACCGATTCCTGCGGCTTTGTAAGCGCGTTGTACTTTCGGCACTTCATCATATTGACCGGTCAATTCGTTTTTAACCGAGTTTGTTTTTTCGTTGAAGTAGTTCACGGCTCCAATCAACAAGTTGTTGGAAATATTATCCAAGTGCCCGCGATATTTCAACCAAGGTCCTGCCATTGAAATGTGGTCAGTGGTACATTTCCCTTTTGCTTTAATCAAAAGTCTCAACCCTTTCAAATCGGTACCTTCCCAAGCCGCGAATGGCGCGAGCAATTGCAAACGGTTGGAGGTTGGTGAAACGTTTACCTGCACCCCGCTTCCGTCTTCCGCAGGAGCTTGATAGCCCGGGTCGTCCACCGCAAAACCTCTTTTCGGCAATTCATCGCCCACCGGTGGATCCAATTTTACTTTTTCACCTTTATCGTTCGTCAAATAGTCCGTAATCGGATTGAAAGATAAATCACCCGCAATCGCCAAAGCAGTTACGAGTTCAGGTGAACCTACGAACGCATACGTATTCGGGTTGCCATCTGCACGTTTCGCAAAATTGCGATTGAATGAATG
>JAEYZB010000175.1 GCA_023428205.1 Bacteroidota bacterium
GGACTGCACCATTATTGTTTCGTTGGAAGACTTGACAAAACTGTATAAAGGCGAGCTAAACGCAATGGCGGCCGTAATGACAGGAAAAATCAAAATCAAAGGCGACATGGGCGTAGCGATGAAATTGCAGTCATTATTTAAATAAAACGTTTACCAAGTTACAAGTTCATCAAGTTTCAGGAGCGAAAACGCTTGACAAACTTGGTGGACTTGATACACTTTGTGAGTATTGCCGAATCAGGTATTGATAATATTACCCGGTCAACGCTGAAGTCACACGCTCTCTCTTGACGAGATGGTGTAAAAAAATGAGCACGCAAAACACCATTGCATTCTCTTGGGTATCGTTTGCTTATTTTTTGTTGCTTTGCACTATGCAGTTATTCAATCTTCCGAACATTCTCACGCTTATCAATCTGCTTGCAGGTTGTGGAGCACTGATTGCGCTCTTTAATTATCAGGCCGATAAGGTGATTTACTTCACCGGCATTTCGCTCATTGCCGATTTTTTTGACGGAATGGCCGCTCGTGCGTTGAAAATCAATTCGCCTATCGGCAAGGAATTAGATTCGCTCGCAGATGTCGTGAGTTTTGGAATGGTTCCCGGTGCAGCACTTTATTTTATACTGAATAACTCTTTCCGCGCCAATGCCACTGCGGACACAAGCGATTTACAGCCAATTTTATTTGCATTCCCTGCATTTCTATTTGTGCTGTTTGCGGCATTGCGCCTCGCAAAATTTAATGTGGACGAGCGACAAACGCAAGGCTTCATCGGCTTAGCAACTCCTGCAGCCACAATATTTGTAATTGGTCTTTTAGAAATCTATTTGCACAACTCTTTTGGTTGGACAGAAACTGTTTCTCAGCCCTTTTTCTTGTACTCTTGCATCGCATTTTTATGTTATGCTATGATTTGCGAACTACCGATGTTTTCGTTCAAATTAAAAAATATCCATTTTGCTGAAAACAAGACACAATTTGCTTTTTTAGCAATTAGTGCCGTT
This sequence comes from Bacteroidota bacterium, assembly GCA_023428205.1. Taxonomy (GTDB): domain Bacteria; phylum Bacteroidota; class Bacteroidia; order Chitinophagales; family LD1; genus CALAYL01. The sequence goes on from JAEYZB010000175.1 coordinate 1,008, forward strand.
TTTTTAGTGCTTTTCCGCACAGCCGCATTTCCGCTCATCATCTTACTTTATATCTTTGCATCATTCATTGTAAATCGTATCTCTAAAAAATAAATTATGGCAACATTCAGAGCTGAAATTGACATTATGCCTCACAAAGAATTGCTTGACCCACAGGGCAAAGCGGTAGCACAGGGGCTTCAAAAACTTTCTTTCGATACAGTAAAAGACGTACGCGTTGGTCGCCACATCAGCGTAAAGTTTTCAGCAAAAGATAAAGCTGAAGCGAAAAAATTAGCCGAAGACGCTTGTAAAAAATTGTTGGCAAACGCCATTATGGAAGGATTTTCCATTGAAATCGTAGAAGACTAAATCTGCGGGATGAAAATTGCCAAACTAAAATTGGTGGAGCTGGCAGACGACAACTATCACATTTTTGTTTCCGTGAAAGTGAACGGAAACAAAGTTTGGTTTATTGTGGACACAGGCGCATCCGGCTCTGTGGTTGACAAAGACTATTACAGCGCGAAATTAGTTTCAAAATACAAGACCATAAAGCAAGAGGTTCACGGGCTGCATAGTACGCAAGCTGAAAGCTATGTCGGGAAACTGAAAACATTGGAGATTGGAAAACTTATGCTAAACAACATCTCCATTGCCTGCATTGATTTAAACCACGTGAACAATGCTTACAAGCAACGCAAGTTAAAACTGAAAATCAGTGGCATTGTCGGTAGCGATTTATTACTGAAACACGGCATTATTATTGACTATAAGCAGTTGGCATTATTCAAAAGTGAATAAACGTATGAAGCCGGAGAACCCTTACCATCAGGAAGCTGCTCTGATTACAAACTATTTGCTATCGACACAAGTAGGCCCAAGAGAGGAAGAAATATATGAACAGGCGATAAAAACGTTTTCCATTTCTTTTTCAAAATATGAGCAAGCACTATGGAACACTATGTTATCCGGAACATTTCAAATGGCAAGCATTGATGCTGCTTTAGCCTTGACAGATCCGAATAATAATGTCCGCAGAAAACTATACACCATGCTGGCGATTTTGGAGGCATCACCCAATTACACATCCTATTTTCTTTCTCAAAATCATTCTCCGTTTTACCTGTTTAAATTGATAGGTGTTGGTTTTCGCGCTGTTTTTCGCGCGTTAGTCGGATTTATGATAGTGAGCGTGATAAAAATCAAATGCAGTTAAATTACGATTACATAGTAGTGGGCTCGGGTGCAGCGGGCGCAATCGCTGCGTATGCATTGGCAAAAAAAGGCGTAAACGTAGCGGTATTAGATGTGGGCATAGAAGATGAAACCTATCGCTCTCTGATTCCGAATAAAGATTTTGTGAGTATCCGAAGAGAGGAGGAGCAGCAACATCGCTATTTTCTCGGCAAAAATTTTGAAGGGATTGTGTGGGACGCTTCACGAGTTGGCTCGCAACTAACTCCTCCGAGAAATTTTTTGGTAGACTTGGTCGACAAATTTATTCCGTTTCAATCAGACTCCTTCAAACCGATGGAAAGTCTTGCCAAAGGCGGACTGGGTGGAGGCTGGGGCTTAGGCTGTTACACCTTTTCAAAAGCTGAAGCAGAGGCCGCAGGCTTAAATTACGATGAAATGAAAAAAGCATACCAGGCTGTTGCAGATCACATCGGAATTTCGGGCGAAAAAGATGATACGGCTCCTTATTGTTTAGATGATTTGCAAAACATACAAAAGGCCCCCGCAATTGAGAATAATTTGAACGGCTTATTGCAAGCCTACCTGAAAAAACGAGCACGATTAAATAAAAACAACGTGTTTGTTGGTCGTCCGGGACTCGCAGTAATCACCGAAAATAAAGACAATCGAAAGGCCTTGCAATATAAGGATATGGATTTTTGGAGCGATGAAGACAAGTCGGCATATCGTTCGTGGATTACGATTGAACAACTCCAATCGCTTCCGAATTTTGCTTATCACAAAAACTGTTTGGTGCTGAAGTTTGAAGAATCGGAACAGGGCGTAAAGGTTTTTGTAAAACGAACCGACACAAACGAGGAACAAATTTTTACCTGCAAAAAACTTGTACTAGCTTCGGGTGTACTCGGCACAGCACGCATTGTGATTCGCTCGTTTGATTATCGCAAAACGCAACTACCTATTATTTGCAATCCCTACTGCTACATTCCGTGTGTGCAGTGGCGAATGTTAGGAAAACAGATTGAGCAGTATAAAGGAAGCTTCAGTCAGCTGACGATGTTTGTTGATGAAAACAAAAACAATTTCGATGTACCGATGGTGTCGCTTTACAGTTATCGCTCCCTGTTGTTATACAAACTGATTAAAGAAGCTCCGTTGAATTTTGCTGATGCTCGAATTTTTATGCAGTATCTTCAGTCATCATTCACCATTGCAGGCATTCATCATCCGGAACGCGCTTCGGAAACAAAATTTATTCAACTGAAAAAAGAGACAAACTCTTTTACAGGCGATGTTTTGACCGGTCAATATATTTTATCGGACGAAGAAGAAGCGCAGTGCGCGAAGCGAGAGCAAAAAATAAAATCGGCATTACGTACTTTAGGCTGTTTGCCGATAAAAACCGTTTACACACCTCATGGGGGCAGCATTCACTATGCAGGGACTTTGCCATTCAATGATGCGAATAAAGAATTTAGGATTGCTCCGAACGGGAAATTACATGGCACAAAAAATGTGTTTGTAGCGGACGGTTCCGGGTTTAATTATTTGCCGGCAAAAGGATTAACTTTATCACTCATGGCAAATGCTTTTTGCGTAGCCAACAATGTGCTAAAAAATGAGTAATCGAATCATCATCACCGGAGCAAATGGATTTATTGGCGAAGAACTCACCAGGCACTTCATCGCGAAAGGCTATCAAGTAACGGCCTTAGTTCACAACTTTCCAACGAACACAGTAGACGGGGTCGAATACGTAAAATACGACATGGAAAACAACGAAACTCTGCTCGTTTTTTCAGGGGCTTTGGTGCTGGTTCATTGTGCGTATGTGCGAATTGACCGAAACAAAAATGCAGACGAAATAAACTATACCGGCACTAAAAATTTGATGGAGCAGTGCCATCAGCATAACGTAAAATTTGTTTTTATTTCTTCTTTCTCCGCACACGAAAAAGCACTTTCGCACTACGGAAAAACGAAACTAAAGTGCGAACAATTAATTGACACAACCCAAGACCTAATTATAAAACCGGGGTTAGTAATCGGCAAAAAAGGATTAGCCTCAGAAATCATTTCCAAAGTAAAAAGTTCGCCATTTTTCCCATTAGTAGGAAACGGAAAACAGCCGCTACAAACAGTTTATATACATGATTTATGTTTAGCGATAGAGCAATTAATCGCCAAAAACAAAACAGGAATTTACCACATTGCCGAAGAGAACGCTATTTCAATGAAACAATTTTATTCCACAATAGCCTCTGCACTAAATAAGCGATTAATCTTTGTGCCAATACCTCTGAACGTGCTCGTTTTTTTCACCTATTTGTTTGAAAAATTGCGAATCCCGCTCCCAATCTCTTCCGATAGTGTGCTGGGGTTAAAACAGCTTCGGGCATTTGACACACAACGAGACCTTGCAGCAATTGGAATTGCTGTGAGAGCCTATGACGAAAGTATCTTACAAGTGTTAGATTAAAAAATCTACTTTTACAACAAAGCCTTTCACATGGAAATAAAACAAACCAACGAGGAGAAAAACGGAGTTTTTACCGCCTCAGAAAACGAAAGTAAAGCCGGTGAAATGACGTATACATGGGCAGGGAAGGACAAATTTATCATTGACCACACAAACGTAGATTCTGCATTTAACGGCAAAGGAGTAGGCAAAAAACTTGTCTTAGAAGCAGTAAATTTCGCGCGTGAAAACAAGCTGAAAATTTTGCCGTTGTGTCCATTTGCAAAAAGCGTATTCGACAAAAATCCCGATTTGCACGATGTGTTATTCGGATAATATCGCTACCCAACACAAGCGAGTCGTTGCGTTGTTGTTTTTC
>JAEYZB010000213.1 GCA_023428205.1 Bacteroidota bacterium
CGACTGATGAATGGCGTCTAATTGAATGAATTTACTTTTGATATCGTTCCAAAACTGACGCTCATCTTTCGGGTCAGCTTTCCAAGGTGTTTGTGTGAGCCGTATTTTTTCTTGATACAAAATTTTCGCAAGTTCTGCTTTCAAGTCTTTTTCATCAGGAAATTTTGCTTTGATTTTTTCATACACCGATGCTTGCACTTTTGCCAAAAACGCTTCTTTGTTTTGCGTGAGTTTAGCAATAGGCCAGTCATTCAAATCCTCAATAATATATGGGAGCGGATACTCTTTCGGTGAAAATACACGATAACTCATACGTAGAAATTGCTTTTAGTTTCAGTTTATGAGTAAAGGTATAGATTTTTTGCAATGAATAATGGTCAACGGTTAATTGCCAATGATAATCGTGCTCGTTTTTTTACTCCATTTCATTTTTCGCTTTTAGTTTTTAGTTGTTAGTTTTGGACTATGCAAGGAAAGAAAATAATTGTGGGAGTTACGGGCAGCATCGCGGCATACAAGTCTGCGTTGTTGGTTCGTCTTCTCGTGAAAGCGGGAGCGCAGGTACGCGTGGTGATGACGAAATCATCTGCTGATTTTATCACACCACTTACGCTTTCTACATTAAGCAGAAACAGTGTTATCACCGATTTTCAAAACGACCAAAACACTTGGAATAACCATGTGGAATTAGGCTTATGGGCAGATGCCTTTGTGATTGCTCCGGCATCGGCAAATACGTTGGCGAAAATGGCAAACGGCTTCTGTGATAATATGCTCTTAGCCGTTTATCTTTCGGCAAAATGTCCTGTATTTTTTGCACCGGCTATGGATTTGGATATGTGGAAACACCCGGCCACCGGGCGCAATTTAGACCTGCTGAATAGTTATGGAAACTTCCTGATTCCTGTAGGAAATGGAGAGTTGGCAAGCGGACTTTCAGGGGACGGACGCATGGCAGAACCGGAAGAAATTGTCAATCTTCTACAGCAATTTTTCAAATCGTAAAAAGCACGAACTGCTACCTGCATCAGTTTAATTTTTCTTGAACCGGTAGGCAATTAAAGTTTCGTTGATTCTTATGTTTCTTCGTTTTTTAATGGTTTCTCTTTTTATGTTTGATTATTCCTGCTCATTTTTTTCATCCATTTCAATTTTTCCCAAAGAGATCCACTTTTCACTTTTAGTTTTTAGTTGTTAGTTTTGAATTATGCAAGGAAAAAAAGTTTTGCTCACCGCAGGTCCGACCCGCGAACCCATCGACCCTGTGCGCTTTATCAGTAATTATTCAAGCGGTAAAATGGGAATCGCTTTGGCCGAAGAAGCTGCGAAACGCGGAGCAGAAGTGACGCTCGTGAAAGGACCGACCGTTGTGCAAACAAATAATCCGACAATAAAAATCATAAACGTGCAAACTGCCGCGGAAATGTTTGATGCGGTAGCACAATATTTTGCAGAAAATGATGTTGTAATATTTGCTGCGGCTGTGGCGGATTACACGCCAAAATTCCCGGCATCGTCAAAAATCAAAAAACAAGGAAACGAATTGATGCTCGAACTCGTGAAAACAAAAGATATTGCATTTGAAATGAGTAAGCATAAACAAAGTACACAACTGTGTATCGGCTTTGCGTTGGAGACCGACAATGAAGAAGAATACGCCAAAGCCAAACTGGCATCAAAAAACTTAGATATAATTGTGCTAAATTCGCTGCGTGACGAAGGCGCAGGTTTTCAAGTGGACACCAATAAAGTCACGATTATAGATAAGCAAGGTAAACGTACTGCGTTTGATGTGCAGTCAAAAACAGAAACAGCAAAAGACATTTTGGATTATATAGAACAGTATGAAATTTGACGATTTGACAATGAGACGATTTAATAATGGTAAAACAAAATTAGCACGTGCATTTGCAATGACCGTCTTGCTCGTTTTTTCCACCCCTTTTGGATGTATTGCCCAAGAGCTAAACTGCAATGTGCAGGTAATTGCCAGTAAAATCAGCGGTGTTGATCAATCTGTTTTTAAACGTTTACAAGAATCGATTTCCAACTTCGTGAATAACCGCGCATGGACAAACGACAACTTTGCACCCACCGAAAAAATTGATTGTTCACTTTATATTATTTTAGATGGCAACCCATCGCAGGATTACTACACCGCCAGCGTTACGGTTCAGGCATCAAGACCGGTTTTCAATTCCACATACAATTCTCCGCTCATTAATTTCAAGGATGCGAGTTTCAATTTTACGTATACGCAAAACACCCCTTTAGAATTTAATCTGAATCAATTTTCGTCTAACCTTACTTCTATTTTGGCATACTATTCGTATTTCTTTTTGGCACTTGACTACGAATCGATGGGCAAAGGCGGTGGCGCAATCTTTGTTACAAACATGAACTCTATTTTGACCCAAGCGCCTACCACAGGCACTGACGCAAAAGGCTGGAGCATGTTTGATGCAAACCCCGTAACCGGAAACCGCAACCGCTATCAAATTGTGAGCAGCTTGCAAAATGCGCGATACGATGTGTTTATGAATGCTTATTCCGAATACCACTTGGAAGGAATGGACAAAATGTATGACAAACCAATAGAAGCTCGGCAAACGATTTTGGGTGTTTTAGAAAAACTGTCGAAAGTTTTCAAGGACAATCCGAACAATGTACTCATTACCCTTTTCATGCAAACGAAAAGCGATGAGTTGATAAATATTTTTAGCGGCTCGGAGCAAGCTGAAAAAATAAAAGCGATAACACTGCTGAAACAAATTGACCCGTCAAACGCTCCGAAATACGATAAGATTATTAAAGGTTGATACCCCATGACCGACTCTACGATTTCTTTTGATGCAATGCAATCCGCTCTCGGCAACTTGGCAGATGACTACAGACGGTTAAAAGAAATCGGACTTCAAGAAGCAGATTTGCGGAAATATTTTGATGAATGGTGCAACAGCGCTGTTACTATCGTTAACCAAGATGCAGTAATTATTTTTGCCAATAAGGCCTGCGAAAAACTCTCAGGATATACTAGGCAGGAAGTAATCGGACAAACGGTGTCTCTCACATCAGAAACTCCGGTGGAGAGAGTAAAAGCGTTTATTGCCGAGCGAAAAGAACGTGTTAACGAACGACACGTTCTTATTGATAAACAAAAAAAGGCAAAAAACATATGGGTCACCGGCAACCCCATCTATAGCGTTTCCGGAGAGTTTATTGGTTCTATTTTCATGTTGAAAGACATCCATCTTGAATATGAATTAAAAAAACAGCAAAAACGAAATATTGAGCATTTAGAAACGGAGGTAGAAAAACGCACACGCGAACTAAAACACTACGCCCAACTGATGGAAGAGGAAATTAAAATTCGGGAAAATGCACAGTTGGCTCTCTTTGCAAGCGAGCAGCGTTTCCGAATGTTATTTTACGATTCACCGGAAGCTATTTTCCTAGAGGAACCTGACGGAACTATTATTGACATTAATCATGCAGCGGCTAAATTGTACGGCTCTTCACGCGAAGAAATGGTTGGGCAAAACATCAAAAACTTTTGCGGATCCGATATCGTTCCGATATTCGAAGAACTGCATGAAAAAATTCTTAGCGGAGCCCTTTCTTATTTTGACTCAGAAATTCATCCCCGAAACAGCCGTAAAATTCCTATCTCCATCAAAACAGCCGTAATCAATTTTGATGAAAAAGTAGCCGTTCTGGTTCACATTCGCGACATTTCTGAACGGATACGTCAACAACGGAATCTAGAAAACACGAATAAACTACTAGATAAAAAAGTAAAAGAACGCACAAAAGAACTGGAGCTAAACAACCACGAATTGCAAAAAGAAATTGCATTTCGTGTCGCCATTCAAGCGCAATTAAAAAAACAATTCGACTTCTTTCAAATGTTGATTGATATCAATCCGAATCTAATTTTCATCAAAAATATAAATAAAGAATATCTCCTCGTAAATAAAGCATTCGCCAACTTTTTGAATCTAAGCAAAGAAGAAATCATAGGTAAAACCACAAAAGAAATAAATATAGGGATTGCGCGTATACAAGAAATTGAAGAGCAGGATGCAATGGTATTGGGAAACCCTGAGCAATCTTTTGAATTTACGGTGGAAATCTCCAATGGAAAGTATTTCAGAATGATGAAACAAGTTGTGAAAGACTTTGATAGTGACGAAAATTTGATCATGGGAGTGATGATTGATTTGACTGACCTTAAAAAAAATGAACTGCGCTTAACCCAATCAAACGAAGATTTGGAACGATTTGCTTACATCGCGTCACACGATTTACAAAGTCCGCTGAAAACCGTTATCAGTTTTTTACAACTTCTGGAACATCGCTATGGAAATAAACTGGGTGAAGATGGGAAAGAATTTATTGAGCATTCCGTTTCTGCATCAACCCGAATGCGCCAACTGATTAGCGATCTGCTTCAATATTCGCGACTGAATACTACGCCCAAATTCTCCAATACAGTAGACATGAATCAACTGC
>JAEYZB010000259.1 GCA_023428205.1 Bacteroidota bacterium
TATCGGTATCAGCGTAGAACGCCAGTCTCCCAAGAAAATGAAAACCACTAAGGCCACCAAAATAAAAGCATCTCTGAGCGTTTCCAACACTTGTTCTATGGAAGCATCGAGGAATTGCGAAACATCATAACTGATTTTGTAATCCATTCCGGGCGGAAAAGATTTTTTCATCTCTTCCAGTTTTCCCTTTACTTCTTCAATCACATCACTTGCATTACTTCCATAATTCTGTTTTAGCACAATGGCTGCCGAAGCATGTCCATCCAAGTTAGAATAGATATCAAAAAATTCACTGCCGAGTTCTACGGTGGCAACATCTCTCAGGTGAATGCTTTCGCCTGCTGAATTAGCCCGAATAATAATTCCTTCATATTCTTCGGGTTTGTTGTACCGCCCTTTGTAGGTAAGTACGTATTCCAACGATTGTGCTGCGATACCCGAACTTTGTCCTATCCTTCCGGGGCGACCGATGATACTTTGTTCACCAATCGCATCCATCACCTCTTCCACGGAGATGTTGTAAGCACGCATTCGTTCAGGATTCAACCAAACACGCATGGCATATCTGCGACTTCCTAATATCTGTGCTCTCGCCACTCCTCTGGTTCGCTGAATTTCCGGTATCATTTTTACCGTAGCGTAGTTAAACAGAAATTTTTCGTCAATGCTCTTATCTTTAGAATAGAGATTGACGTACATCAACATACTCGGCTGAATAGGGGTGATAATAACACCTTCGCGCTGCACCAATTCCGGGAGAAGCGGCATCACCTGATCAACCCTTGTCTTGACTCTGATTACAGCATCGTTGGGGTCGGTGCCCGGCTCAAAAATAATCCGCAGGGTAGCCTCTCCTGCACTGGTGGCATCGGTAGCGATATACCGCATATCCTGCACGCCATTGATTGCCTGCTCTAAAGTGATGAGCGTAGATTGCACTAACACATCTGCACTTGCTCCGGGATAAGCGATAAATATATTTACCGTGGTGGGGGCAATATCAGGGAACTGCGAAATGGGCAGCTTTTTGATAGCCAACATCCCCACAAAGACGATGACAACCGATATAACAATAGCGAATACCGGCCTTTGTATGAATTTATTAAACATGTTTTTTTCGAGATTTAGTTATTCTGCATATAAATTCAGATTGGAAATCACGGAATCGGGTTTCATAAACCGGTATTCTATTTTCTCGTTTTCGTGTACCTGACGCAAGCCTTCTAAAAGTATCTTATCCGTTTCTTTCAATCCGCTTGCGACAATAAAGATGTGTGGTAATTCTGCGGCAATAGTTATTTCCCTTGACTTCACGACATTGTCTTTATCTATCACATACACAAACTTCTTTTCAAGCACCTCGAAGGTTGCTTTCTGCGGAATGATAAGCGCGTCTTTAAACGGAGAGGCTATCTGTATGTTGCCTGTTTCGCCATGCCTTAATAAGCCATCGGGATTTGGGAAAGTAGCCCTGAAAGCAATGTTTCCTGTTTCATTATTAAAATCCGCTTCTATGGTTTGCACTTCGCCTGTGTATGGAAATAATTCGTTGTTCGCCATTCTCAATTTTACTTTCGTCAAATTGTCTTTTTGATTATGCGTTTTATAGTTCAAGTATTCGGCTTCCGACACATTGAAGTACACCCACATTTTGCTGTTGTCCGACAACGCGGAAAGTAAATCGCCTTCGTCCAGCAAACTGCCAAGCCGCACTTGCATTCTGTCCATAATACCGTCAAACGGAGCGCGAATTTCGGTAAACTGCAAATGCGCTTTCGCAATTTCGTACTCTGCTTTTTCTTCATCGTACTCCGCTTTAGCTAACGCCAATTCGCTCTCAGACACCACATTTTGGTCGAACAACTTTTTTGTATTTTCGAGTTTTATCTGTGCTTGACGCATGCCGGCTTCTTCTTCCAACACTTCGGCTTGGTAAACCGCAGGATTGAGTTTAAACATCCGTTGTCCTTTGCGAACAAATTTTCCTTCGTCCACAAAAATGTCCTGCAAAAAACCTTTTTCTAAGGCTCGTAATTCGATGTGTTGTATCGCACAAATTTGACATACATACTCCCGCGTGAGCGTAGTGTCTTTTCTTATCGGAGAGGTGGCTAAAAAGATTATTTCTTCCTTTTTTTCTTCTTTTGCGGAATGGCATCCTATGCTATACAGCAAAGTAACCAAACCCAAAAACATTACACCCTTTTTCATGCTAAACATCTTTTTTCAAGGCGCAATGTTAATGCCCAATTTATCAAACTAAGATTAGTTTTTCATTAAAACTGTTTTCAGCAAGACCTTGCACAAGGTTTTCAAATGCTATAATATATTAAGCAATCGTTAAGGTTTTCCCAAAACACTTTTTGCGTGTATATTCGCCACTATGGCAAAAAAAGAAATCTTTCTGAATCGCGAAATCAGTTGGCTGGCATTCAACAATCGGGTGTTTCAGGAAGCCGCGGACGAATCTGTTCCGCTTATCGACCGCTTGCGGTTCTTGGGAATTTTTTCGAATAACTTAGATGAATTTTACCGAGTGCGTGTGGCAACCGTACAACGAATGTTAGGCGTAAAATCCGTACGCAAAGATTTTTACGACAAACCAAAAAAACTGTTGGTGGAGTTGCAACGACAAGTGGTGCACCAACAACAAGATTTCAATAAAATTTTCAGTGATATCCTCCGCAAACTGCGATTAAAAAAAGTGTTCTTAATTAACGAACAAGAACTCTCTGCTCCGCAAATTAATTTCGTAAAAGAATATTTTCAGGAACACATTCGTCCCGCCATTGTTCCGATAATGCTCAACCAGGTAAAAGAGTTCCCTTCGCTGAAAGACAAATCTATTTACTTTGCCATTAAATTATCATCCACCAAAAACATCACAAACAAAGAGTACGCGTTGCTCGAAATTCCGACAGAATCATTACCGCGCTTTGTGCGATTGCCGGCAATCGGTCAGCGACAATACCTGATGCTGATAGACGATATCATTCGCTACAATTTACTCAGTATTTTTTCGGCTTTTGATTATGACAAAGCAGAAGCTTACACGATAAAAGTAACTCGCGATGCGGAGTTGGATATGGATAATGACGTGTCGCAAAGCTTCATTGACAAGCTCTATAAATCTGTAAAAAATCGGCAGAAAGGCGCCCCCGTTCGTTTGGCATATGACCAGCAAATTCAGCCCGATATCTTGTCCTTTTTGTTGCGCAAAATGAAACTGAAAAAAACCGACAATCTTATTCCCGGTGGCCGCTATCACAACTTCCGAGACTTTATCAAGTTTCCTGATTTGGGAAAAAAAGACTTGGTCTATCCGGCCATACAAGAGACTTATCATCCATTGCTTTCGGGCGGGAAAAGTTTTTTCGCAGCGCTGAAAAAACAAGACATTTTATTGCAATATCCCTATCACAGTTTTTCGCACTTCATCGACTTTTTGCGCGAAGCCGCCATTGACCCGCAAGTAGTTTCCATCAAAATTTCACTATATCGCTTAGCAAGCAATTCACGCGTAATTAATGCCCTAATCAATGCTGCGAAAAACGGGAAAAAAGTAATGGTTACCATTGAAGCGCAAGCTCGCTTTGACGAAGAAGCGAACATTCATTGGGGACGAATGCTGCAAGAAGAAGGGATACATGTAATTTTCGGAATCAAAGGTTTAAAAGTCCATTGCAAATTGTGCGTGATTGAACGTATTGAAAATCGAAAAAAGATGCTGTACGCAAACGTTTCTACCGGAAACTACAATGAGCAAACGGCTCACACATATAGTGATCATGCGCTATTCACCTGTGACCCGCGCATCACGAAAGACGCGGATAGTATTTTCGATTATCTACAAAATCCGATTAAACAACCGAACACAGAGCATTTGGTGATTTCACCATTTCACACGCGCTCTTTTTTCATGAAACAGATAGAGCATGAAATCCGCAATAAAAAGAAAAATAAACCGGCTGGCGTTTTACTGAAGATGAACAGTTTGGTAGATGATGAGTTGATAGAAAAACTATATGAAGCAAGTAAGGCGGGAGTACCGATTCGTTTAATTATTCGCGGCATCTGCCGACTGAAAGCAGGCGTAAAAGGGTTGAGCGAAAATATTGAAGTTATCAGCATTATTGACCGTTTTCTGGAACATGCTCGCGTGTTTCGTTTTGAGAATGCGGGCAAGCCTACTTTTTTTATTTCGTCAGCAGATTTTATGACGCGAAACTTAGATGTGCGGGTAGAAGTCAGCAGCCCCATTTACAATGAAGACCTGAAAAAACAGTTGGATTTGTTTTTAGAAACCCAATGGCGGGACAATATAAAAGCCCGAATTATTAATGAAACGCTATCGAACGAGAAGCGCAAACGCATCGGCAAAGTTCATCGCAGTCAATTAGAATTATTAGCGCAGATAACCGCGAAAAAATAAACCCTAATTTTTGCGCTCCACCGTAAAATCAATCAAATCCTTGAACGCTTTTTTCGCTTCAGAATTTTGAAACGAATCTAAGAGTTCGTGCGCTTCACGAATATGTTCACGCATTTTGTTTTCGGCATATTGCAATCCTCCGTTTTGCTGAATTTGCGCGATTACCCAATTTACTTTTTCGGTGTTCGTGTTTTCATTTTTCACGATGTAGATAATTTCTTTTCGCTCTTTCGGTGTTACGGATTTTAGCGTATAAATTAACGGGAGAGTGAGTTTGCGCTCTTTAATAT
>JAEYZB010000289.1 GCA_023428205.1 Bacteroidota bacterium
GCACAAGGTGTCCAAGGAGCAACAGGTTCTCAAGGATTACAAGGAATTCAAGGCGCAAAAGGCGCACAAGGACCTACCGGAAATGTAGGTGCAACAGGCGCGCAAGGCGTTCAGGGCGCGACAGGTGCGCAAGGCGCAACCGGAAACGTAGGTGCCACAGGCGCACAAGGTACAACAGGAGCTCAGGGAATACAAGGTCTTCAAGGCGCAACGGGTGCACAAGGTCCGACAGGAAATGTGGGTGCGACAGGTGCACAAGGTGTCCAAGGAGCAACAGGTTCTCAAGGATTACAAGGAATTCAAGGCGCAACAGGCGCACAAGGACCTACCGGAAATGTTGGCGCGACAGGCGCACAAGGTGTTCAGGGAGCTACAGGACTTCAAGGATTACAAGGAATTCAAGGCGTAACGGGTGCACAAGGACCAACCGGAAATGTGGGCGCGACAGGCGCACAAGGTATTCAGGGTGCCACAGGTTCTCAAGGAATACAGGGCATTCAAGGAGTAGCGGGACCAACGGGTCCTCCGGGTGCAACAGGCGCAGCAGGTACAAATGGAAGTAATGGCGCGACTGGTCCTCCAGGGGCAACAGGTTCTCAAGGAGTACAAGGCGTTCAAGGAGTAGCGGGACCAACGGGAGTTACAGGGCCTGTAGGTTGTACGAATGCTAATTATGTGCTTAAAAACAATGGGACTTCTGCTGTTTGTAGCCAAATTTTTGACAATGGAACGAATGTGGGTATTGGTCATGCCGGGCCAGCGGCTAAGCTTGACATTAGTACGCCTGCCTTAGGGAATAACTTGAATGATGTGGTAGAGATGATGCGATTATATGGATCTAATGGGAATGGTAGCTATCTCGATATTCGCCACATTCGTACGGCTGCGGGTGCTAACTGGAACTCTGCAGGAACAAGAATTCAAGAAAAAATTGATGCTACATGGATGGGATATATACAATTTAATGGTAATGGTAATGATGGAGGTATTTCTTTTGGAACAGGAACAACGACTACAGCCCCGGGCAATGTTGGGGAAAGAATGAGGATACGGAGCAATGGTCAAGTTGTGATTTCCAATTTGGCAAACCCGAACAATAGTCTTGTAAATGCGGATGTTAATGGAACTTTAGGCATATCCACCACGGCTCCTACTGCTCAAAGTTCGGCTACGGTAATTCCCCTTGCTACTTTCGGAGGAGAGCCTCTCATTAATTCTACTTCTTGGCAAATAGTAACGAGAACAACCTATTCATCTATTGCCGCTATGTTTTCGGGAATATCTGTACCGAGCGGAGCTACTCGTAAATATTATTTAGTAGTAAGAAAAGCGGATAATCAGCCGGGGGGGACTGGAAGTTACTGGCGTTTTTCTTGTGCGGGAGGTTGGAATGGTGGAAATGATGTTCCTGGTCACGGATTTTCTTTTTCTTCCGATTGGGGATCTTTGTCGGAAGGGACTACTCAATGGATTGAAATACCCCCGACCGCGGTTTCGGATGCTGGTTGTGGAACTTCTTATTGGAAAATTGATGCACGAATGGCTAATGGTGGACAGTCTATGCGGGTAATGAGTGTGAGTATGGCAGTTCTTGATGTTTTTGGAAGTGCGACTGCTCCTGCATACGCTGTTGCAACATCTGGCACAGCAACATCTCCTGCTTCAAGTTGGTTAAATGAATCTACTTGGGTAAGTGGCGGCAATGTGGGTATTGGCGCTATTCCTAATAGTTCTGCTGTTTTGGATGTGAGTAGTACTACTCAAGGTTTTGCAATGCCTCGTATGACATCAGCGCAACGTAAGGCAATATCAGCTCCAATAGATGGATTGCAAGTATATGATACAAATTTAAAGGGTTATTATTATTGGAATGGCAGTAAATGGGATTGTGTTTCAACTCCGGCAGGAACAGTTAGTTATTTTGCGGGGAATACAGCTCCTGTAGGTTATTTAATTTGTAATGGCGCAGCTGTCAACCGAACAACCTATGCAGAGTTGTTTAGTGCGATAGGAACCACTTATGGTGCCGGAGATGGCTCTACTACGTTTAATCTGCCGGATCTTAGAGGGGAATTTATCAGAGGAACGGACGGTGGTAGGAATGTGGACGCGGGAAGGACAAATGGTAGTTTTCAAGCGCAAGATTGGAAAGGATTTTATATGACTAATACGTTGCAGAATGTTTCTTCTGGTTATTCTCATAATGGTGTTTACATGGGTAAATCAACATCTGCATATGTTGGGAATATGTTTACTGGTAAATGGGAGAATCCATCAGCTTCAATAGGAACTATGTGGGACGGTTCCGAAGTTCGTCCACGAAATATAGCATTACAGCCTTGTATTAAATATTAGATTGTATCAGATCGTTTTTGATTTTGCCTCATTAATGCGGGTGTATCTGTGACTCAGTAAAAAAGGAATAAGTGGGTCAAAAAAACGAGCAGAAATAGAATGAAATGTTTGTAAAGTCCACAAGCAGAAGGAGGCATAAGCCTTTAACGTTTAAATGGAAAGGTGGACGAAAAAAACGAGCACATATTTTTTCTAAAAAACAAAAAAGATATTTATTAACTTGCGAACTTTAATTGGACCATCTTTCAAATCAGTATCATGAAATCTAACCTACTCTTACCATTTGCGTTTTGCTTTACTTTATTTGCAGCTACGCATGTCTATTCTCAAAGCGTAATTCTTTCGCCTCGTGTAATATCATCTGCCGGAGGATTTTCATCACACCCCGGTTTTAGTATATCGCGCACCACAGGAGAGCTTGCGGCTGTAAAAACGGTATCCGGTTCATCTGTAATTTTGACACAAGGATTTCAACAGCCGGACAAAAAAGTATTAATATCGAATTGTGTGTACGCCACCCAAAGCGTATTTCCTAATCCTGCAAATTCAGAATTTTCTTTCCAATATCGCTATTGTGACAAAGGAACGTTGTATATGGCAATGTTTGATATTTTAGGGCAGCAAGTGTCTTTGAGACGCACAGAAATATATAGTGGAGGAGAGCAAACAGTTCAATTGCCAACAGAGAACTTATCCGCGGGAATTTATGTTTTGCGGTATCGCTTTGTACCGGAAACAGGCAAAGAAATTTCCGACAGCAGACGAGTAGAAGTTATTCACTGAGTTCATAATTTTTTAGCATGAGAAAATTTTATTTAGCTACGCTTTTAGCGTTGAGTTTTGTTGTTGCCTTTGCCCAAGTTCCGGAGGCTATAAATTATTATAGTGTCCCCCAAAATTAAGACAGTAAGTTAAGTCAAAGTAACCTATTTTTAAACGACTTAAATTACAAAAATGACACAGACAAAACAAAGACGCAAATTCAGCGCAACCTTCAAAATCAAAGTGGTATTGGAGGCATTAAAAGAACGGCAAACGATAGAAGAACTTGCCCGCAAATACGAGCTTCATCCTACCCAAATCAGCAGTTGGAAGAAAGAGTTTTTAGACAATGTGAACCGCGTTTTTGAAAACAATTCTACCGGTAAAGACCATCAAAAAGGATCGGAAAAGGAACAACAGCAACTGTATGCGCAAATTGGTCAGTTGAAAGTGGAAAATGATTGGCTCAAAAAAAAATTACAGTGAAACCGCTTACCGAAAAACGAGCTATGATAGATAAACACAGTAAAGAGGTGAGCATTAGTCGCCAATGCGAGTTGTTGGACATTCATCGCAGTGGTTTGTATTACACGCCTTCGGTAGAAAGCACTGAAAATTTAATGTTGATGCGCAAAATAGACGAACAGTATTTTCATACACCGTTCTATGGAACAAGAAAAATTACCGAATGGCTAAATCGTGAAGGACATTTTGTAAATATCAAACGCGTAAAACGCTTGATGAATATTGTAGGTTGGCAAACGATATACCGCGCACCGAATACGAGCTGGAAAAACAAGGAACATAAAATCTATCCGTATCTGCTCAAAAACGAAACGATTACCCATCGCAATCAAGTATGGGCAATAGACATTACGTATATTCCTATGAAAACAGGTTTTATGTATCTCTGCGCTATTATTGATTTACACACTCGTTTTGTTGTTGCTTGTCCTAAGAATGGGGAGCACTATACAGATAAAATATCAAGAACCTTTTTGGGGCTGCAAAATGTAGTCGAAGCGAACTGGGTGAAAAAAACGAGCAGATTAAAAACAAAAAAGCCATGCGTTTTCTTTGCATGGCTTCTGTTTGAAAGGAGTATTTGAATTAGTTATACAACTTTTCAATGAGGTCTTTATATTTCTCCATGACCACTTTGCGTTTTACTTTGGCGGTAGGAGTCAATTCTCCTGTGTCACTTGTCGATTCGTTAGGCAAAAGTTCGAAGCGTTTTATCGTTTCCCATTTTCCAAAACTTGCATTTTTTTCTTCTATTTTTTCTTCAAACAATTTTTGAACGGCAGGATTATTCAGCAATTCCGCATTTGATGATGCTGTAATATTTTGTGCTTTTGCCCAGTCCTTGAGAGTCAAGAAGTTTGGTACAATCAAGGCTGTGACATAGTTTCGGTTTTCTCCGATTACGAGCATTTGTTCAATGAACGGAATTTCTTTCATTTTGCTCTCAATAGAAAGTGGAGCAATGTATTTTCCTCCCGATGTTTTGAAAATTTCTTTCACGCGGTCGGTAATTTTCAGATATTGTTTTCCGTTGTGTGTCACAAATTTTCCGACATCACCTGTTTTTAACCAACCATCAATAATCGTTTCTGCTGTCAGGTCGGGGCGTTTGTAGTAGCCCAACATTACATTTGGTCCTTTACAGAAAATTTCGCCCTCGCCTTCCTGCATTCCTTCGCGGTGATCGAGACGCACTTCCACTTCATCTATCACAACACCTACCGAACCGAACACAATATCTTCGCGGCTGAAAGGATTTACCGTAATCACAGGGGAAGACTCTGTTTGTCCATAGCCTTCGCACACTAAAATTCCTGCAGCTGTAAATGTGCGTGATAATTTTGGATTCAGCTTCGCAGCTCCGGTACAAATGCCGATTACATTACCACCAAGTGCTTCCCGCCACTTTGAGAAGATAAGCTTGTTAAACACCCAGTATTTTATCGAATCAACCAAGCCTAATTTTCGGTCAATTTCGTAGTTAGCCGCAAATTCCAATGCGCCCAAGTACAATTTCTTTTTAAAGCCTTCCAATGTTCCGGCAGCCGCTTCGAGCTTGATGTAAACTTTTTCGAGTAAGCGCGGTACAGAGGTAAAGAAATTCGGTTTCACTTCTTTCAAATTATCACCAATGGCTTCCAAGCTTTCAGCGTAATATATGGAAACACCATTTGCCATATACACAAAACCTACCATCCGTTCAAAAATGTGACACAATGGTAAAAAGCTAAGGATACGATGACTTGGCTTGAGCGGTAAGTAACCGTTTACTGCTTTGACGTTGCTCACTACATTATTGTGTGAAAGCATAACGCCTTTAGGATTTCCGGTTGTTCCTGATGTGTAAATGATGGTCGCCAAATCATTTGGTTGAATGCTTGCTTTTACGCTTTCCAACTGTGCCAAATCGCCTCCGTTGCCCAAGTCCAAAAACGCTGTCCAATTTTTGCAACCTTCAATTTTGTCGAATGAATAAATATCAACTAATGACGGCACTTCTGCTTGGATGGCTTTGATTCTTTGATAAATATTTTCTTCGCCCACGAATACGTATTTTACTTCCGCATCGTTGAAAATGAATTTATATTCTTCTGAAGTGATGGTCGGATAAACAGGAACGTTTACTAAGCCTGCTTGAAGCGAAGCGATGTCAAGGATATTCCATTCGGGACGGTTAGAAGAAACTATCACGACTTTGTCCTCGCGTTTCAATCCTAACTTTAAAAACGCCAAACTAGCTTGATTAGCTAGGTCTATCACTTTTTGTGTGGAGTAATTCAGCCATGCACCATTTTCTTTGCGAGCCACAGCTACTTCTTGCGGGAAGTTTGTTTGTTGGTAATGGATAATGTCAAATAGTCTTGTGTAATCTTTCATTTCTCTACGGTTTTGATTGAAAACCCGAAAGTATAAATATTCATTGTTATGTGAAATTTTGCTTCAGAAAATCTTTTTCATTAGTTATTTTTTGCTGAACGCTCACTCCTGAAAATTTATGTAAGTTTGCGGTCGCAATCACACTATGTCTGGGAAAATCAAAACGAACAAAAACAACGATATAAAAAGCAAGTACCGTTTTGTGGTCTTGAATGATTCTACGTTTGAAGAAAAGTTTTCGCTCATTCTGTCGCGTACCAATGTGTGGGTGTTTCTGAGTACTTTGGCGGTGATATTGATGGTAATCACGGCAAGTGCTATTGTTTACACACCTTTGAAATATCTGATACCGGGTTTTGGTGATTACAATAATCGTGGGCAAATTATTGATTTGGCGCTTCGTACGGATTCCCTTGAAGCGGTGATGCGAGCCCGGGAAATAAAAATCGGGAATGTAGAAGGCATTTTTACAAATAAAATAGACAGCGTTCAACTACAATCGAAGAGTGAAACTTCGCCCGAAGTGGAAAAAATAGTGAATCCCGCTGCCGCTTCCAAACAAGAAATTAATTTACGCAAAGAAGTGGATGAAATTGAAAGTTTTGCCATTCATAATAGTAAAAACAAAAAAGATGTGAATTCTCAGTTGTCCGAATATCACTTTATTTCGCCCGTTTCCGGTATTCCTACCGATGAATATAATAGCAGTACCGAACACTATGGAATTGATATTGCCGCGAAACGAGGTGAGCCGGTAAAAACTATTCTGGACGGTACGGTGATTTATACCGGATATGATACTGAAACCGGCTACACGATTGCCGTTCAGCACAAAGAAAATTTAATTTCGATATATAAACACAACGCTTCATTGTTGAAGAATAATGGCAATGTGCTAAAGGCCGGAGATGTCATTGCTACAGTGGGAAATACCGGCACTCTTTCGTCCGGACCACACTTGCACTTTGAATTGTGGTATAATGGCTCGGCTTTAAATCCAAAGGAATTTATTCTATTTTAGCCTTTCGTTTGCTTTAAGTGACAAAAAACAGACAGGTTTATGCAACTTTTTTCCAAAAACATACGTAGAGGAAAGGGTAGATAATCATTAGAAAAGAAAACAACCAATTAAGATGAAAACATTTTTTCCAAAAAAAGAAGCTATAGCTACTCCCAATTCAATGAATCAATTTGGAGCGGGTACTGTCCTTTCTGGCGATTTGACGTCAGATTCTGATATTCGTATTGATGGGAGAGTAATTGGCAATGTAACGACCAAAGCCAAATTAGTTGTTGGAGCATCAGGAATAGTGGACGGGAATGTGATTTGTCAAAATGCCTATATAGAAGGTCGTGTAAATGGTAAAGTAGCAGTAACGGATTTGTTGGTATTAAGAGAAACGGCTTATGTTGATGGCGATATTTCTATCAAAAAATTAGTGGTAGAAGATGGTGCAACCTTCAATGGTCGTTGTGTTATGGGAGCACCGGCTGTAATGAGCATGGATGCCATAACCGAAAAAGTAGCGCCTGCTGTTCGTGCAATTGGTCAGCGATAATTCCCGATAATAAACGGTATATAATTTTCGACAGGGTAAGATAATATTTCTTACCCTGTTGTGTTTTGGGTTTATTAGTGAAATAACTTCAGCTTAGAAACGAATAAACTGATGAAAACTCCCATACACGCAATTACTGCATAGCTTCCGCGCAACCCTGCAATTTCGGCAATGTAGCCAATCATCGGAGGACCAATCAGGAATCCTAAATAACTGACACTCGAAACCATTGCCAGCGCAATACTTGGCGGTACACTTGCTTTCGTTCCTGCCAAACTATACACAGAAGGAACAATCGTGGAGACCCCCAAGCCTACCATCATAAAACCAATTAAACTTGGAATTAAATAGGGAAAAACAACGGCAAGTAATAAGCCGAAACAAATCAACATGCCACTGATTTGAATTGTCTGTTTTCTGCCGATGCTGGAAATAACCCTATCACCCAAAAAACGCCCGCTTGCCATCATCAGCATAAAAGAAGCGTAGCCGGCAATAGACAGTGCTCCTTTGGCTTTCACAACATCTCTGAAATAAACGCCACTCCAATCAAACATGGCTCCTTCAGCCGCCATACAGCAAAAACCGATGATACCCAATTGGACTAAAACCCGTTCCGGTTTCATAAAAATTTTCTTTTTCACTGTGTGTGTGTGTGG
>JAEYZB010000304.1 GCA_023428205.1 Bacteroidota bacterium
CCTTGGGTACTGAACCTAAACAGCCGACTATCGCTCATTACAACTTTGTCCATCACTATTATTGCGTTTGTTCTTTTTTTTATACTTGAATACAACAATACATTGGCAAATCATCATGGATTTGGAAAAATAGTAACGGCACTTTTCGGAGCTACCACACCACGTTCGGCAGGTTTAAATACAATAGATACAGGCTCTATGGCATTTCCTGTTATTATGTTGGTTTGTTTACTGATGTGGATTGGCGGTTCGCCTCAATCTACTGCAGGCGGTATTAAAACAAGCACATTTGCTATTGCTACGCTCAACATCATCAGCCTTGCAAAAGGGAAATCACGAATTGAAATTTTCAGAAGAGAAATTGCCGACATTTCTGTAAAAAGAGCATTTGCCATTATTTCACTATCGCTTATTTCCATAGGGTCTGGCATTACACTAATTTCTATTTTTGATTCCGAAAAAAAACTTATTGATATAGCGTTTGAATGTTTTTCAGCATATAGCACAACAGGTTTAAGTTTGGGTATTACAGGCTACTTAAGCAGAGCAAGCAAATTCGTAATCATTGTCCTGATGTTTGTAGGGCGTGTGAGCATGCTTTCACTAATGATTGCTGTTTTCAAAAAAGTAAAACACAAAAATTACAGTTATCCCAAAGAAGAAATAACAATAAACTAAAAATAGTAAGAATGAAATACATTATCATCGGACTTGGAAATTTTGGTGCTTCACTTGCACAAAAACTTACTTCACAAGGAAATGAAGTAATTGGCATTGATACCAGTATGGCGAAAGTTGATGCCAACAAAGAGAAAATATCACATACCATTTGTATGGACGCAACCGATGAACATACTGTTTCAGGGCTTCCACTCAAAGAAACTGACATTGTAGTAGTCGCTATTGGTGAAGACCAGGGGGCAAATGTGATGATAACCGCTATGTTTAAAAATCTTGAAGTAAAAAGGTTAATCAGCCGGGCAATCAATCCTTTGCACGAAAAAATTTTACAAGCCATAGGCGTTGATGAAATTGTTCACCCGGAGGAAGAAGCTGCTGAACGCTGGGCAAAAAAACTATCACTTATTAATGTGGTAGACTCATTTGAATTGAGTCACGATTACAGTATCATTGAAGCCGTTGTACCAAAAGAATATGTCGGAAAAACGGTTAGAGAAGTGAATTTTAAAAGTGTATTTAATTTATTGGTACTCACAATTGTCAAAAAAAGAACCGTAAAAAGCATATTGGGAAAAACCAGAACCGAAACAGAAATTCAGGGTGTTGCTTCGGCAGACCTTAAACTTGAAACAGGCGATAATTTAGTGCTTTACGGTGCAAATAAAGATTTGAAAAACTTTTTGAAACAAAAACTGAGATAGACAATAAGAAAATGAGAGTAACTAAATTGTTCAAAGAATTTTTTGAAAGCGAAAAAGCAGGCGGACTGCTTTTAATCGCCTGCACAATCGTATCATTAGTATTGGCTAATTCCGCTTTTGGCACAACGTATCATCACTTTTTTGAAACGAAATTAGCAGGTCAAAGCCTTGAATATTGGATAAATGACGGTTTAATGACTATTTTCTTTTTACTCATTGGTTTGGAATTAGAAAGAGAAATTTATCAAGGCGAGCTTTCTAACATTAAAGACGCTTTATTTCCGTTTTTTGGTGGAATTGGCGGTATGATTGTACCGGCAAGTATTTTTTTGCTGTTCAATTTCGGAACTTCAACTCAATCGGGTATAGGTATTCCAATGGCTACGGACATTGCTTTTGCATTGGGAATTTTATCTCTTTTAGGCAATAAAGTACCTTTATCGTTAAAAGTTTTCTTGACAGCATTAGCCATAATTGACGATTTGGGAGCAATCATTATCATCGCTATTTTTTATACCAAAACTTTACTTTGGGTAAATCTTTTAATTGCATTGGGAATTTGGGTTGTATTGTTCATCATCGGGAAAGTAAAAGTGTATAATATAATTCCGTATTTGATTGGCGGAGTTGCTATGTGGTAATTTATGCTCAATTCGGGTGTTCACGCTACAATCACAGGTGTTTTATTAGCGTTTGCAATTCCATTTGGAGACGGTGGCAAAAAATCAATTTCATACACTTTGCAACACTTCTTGCATAGACCTGTTGCTTTTGTGATTCTGCCAATCTTCGCATTGGCAAACACAGCAATTATTTTTAATGGAAACCTTTCACAAACGCTGACAGAAAATTACAGTTTAGGCATTGCGTTAGGACTAATTGTAGGAAAACCCTTAGGCATTTTCTTACTGACATTCCTAACCGTAAAAATCGGTTTGTGCAAATTACCTTCGGACATAAATTGGAAATCCATTTTCAGTGTTGGGCTGTTAGGTGGTATCGGATTTACAATGTCTATATTCATCACATTGCTTGCATTTGACGATGAAACGATAATCAATAACGCCAAATTGGTAATTCTGCTATCTTCATTGGCTGCAGGAATTTTAGGTTTCTTTGCTTTGAAATCTGTATTGAAGAAAGAAGTACATGAAGAACTTGAGATAGAAAACTAAATGAACAATGAAAGAATTTGTATCAAAATATGACAAATCAATAGCGCTTGTTTTTGGGTTGCTGACCCTTGCATTTATTCTAATCGCAATGACAAACGAAACATTTTTAAATTGGGCTTACGAACGTCACCAAAACCAAATGAGTTGGTTCATTCGTCCTATTTTTTTGATACCATTTTGCTTTTTTGCTTACAAACACCGTTGGGCAGGAATTTCAATAACGGTATTTTGTCTTTTTACAAGTATGTTTTGGTTTCCTAAACCCGAAACGATAAGCGAACAAGTCAATATGTTTTTGCAATTTGAAAAAGATTGGCTTCGTGCCGATTGGGATTACAAAAAGTGCCTTTTGGTTTTGACTGTTCCTGTTTCTTTCTTCGCTCTTGGACTTGCTTTCTGGAAACGAAGTCTTTTAATGGGGCTTGGTGTTATTGTCCTAATGGCAACAGGAAAAATTGTTTGGAGCATTTACAATGCAGGAGAAGCGGGAAAATCAATTTTGGTTCCTGCCATAATCGGACTCGTCTTTTGTGTGCTGTTGATTTATTACGGATTCAGACGGCTTGAAAAATGAAATTCACCACCGAAGTCCATGAAAAACGCTGTAGAGTGGTTTGTGCGGACACGAACCAAGGCGGGGCATTTAAAATTATAAAACCTCTCCGTCACTGGGTGCCACCTCCCCTTGGGCAGGGGAGGAATTGGGGTAGCGCATTTACCTGAATGATTACGATGAGTGCTTGAAGGGCAGAACTTTTGCTCCCCAGATAGGGGAGCTGTCCGCAGGACTGAGGGGTATTTTCTTCGTCAAATGGCATAAAAAAACGAGCAGGATTTATCTTCCTGCTCGTTTTTTTTGACTATTTCCCTCGCAGATTACTGCGTAAGTAGTTGTATTTGCGTTAAAGCCGATTTTGCTTTTGCATCGTCCGGGCGAGCCGACAATGCTTTTTCAAAAAACGGTTTTGCTTCCACGAAAATTTTATCGCGGTCTATTTTCATTTTGTCAAACTTCTCTATATCCGCTTTGGTGTTTCCGAGTGCGTTCATTTGGTCGTTTATCGCTTTCGCTTTTGCAAACAATAAAGTTCCGCGACCGTAATTTCCTTCATAGCTGTTCGGATTCAAATTCAGAAGGGATTGATATAATTTTTGTGCATTTTCAGAATCGCCCGAATTTTCGTAAGCAACACCCAAAGCTGCGCTCAACTGTTCATTTTTCGGGTCTTGCGCTACCAGTTGTTTCAAATATTCAATCGCTTCAGCCGTTTTATTTTCAGTGAAAAACAAATTTACTTTGTCTGTCAGCAACTCACGGTCGTTCGGAGCTTTTGCTAAACCTTTATCGATGATAGATGCAGCTTCTGCCTTTTTATCTTGTTTTTTGTAAAGTTGATAAAGCGTGTGATAGTATTTGGCAGAATCGGGTGAACGTTGATTCAGTTTTTCATATACGCTGGTAGCTTCGGGCAATAAATTACCGTTTGTAGCCGCATAGCCGGCATATTCCAATGCAGGAGAAAGTTCTTCCGGTAGCTTACTGCCTTTGCTTTCCAAGAGTGTGCGAATATCTTCCACACGCAAAAAAGCCGCAGCTGCTTTATCATAATGTTTTGCACCAAACTCCTCTGCTCCTTCATTAAAGGTTGTGCGTCCTAAATCTTGTAACCGCTCTTTGGCGTCATTCCAATTTTTGAATTTCGGGTCATTTATTTCTGCTATTTTTTGAAAGCTTTTCAATGATTCTGCAGAAGCATCCGGATATTTGGCTTTTAAATCCTTTTCAATACTTACGTACAAATACAATTGCGCGCGATACCACCAGGCTTTGCTGCTGGTAGCTGTTTCTGGGTTTACAATAGCTTCGTTTACATACGGCAGTCCACTTTCCAATGCGGCAACATCACGGTCACGTCCGTATGTTTCCAATGCGTTCCATGCCGAAACTAATTTTCCTTGTTGTGCGTGGGCCACGTTCAGCACGAACGAAGTTCCCAAAACGATAAGCGTTTTTTTCATATTCAGTTGTTATTTTGATTCAATAGAAAACCCCGAATGGGAAAACAAGAATAAAGCATTTTTAGAATATCGGAAATATTTTGCCATATCAATTACGAAATAGAAATTATGAATGACGAATGAAAACTTTCCGTAGAACACCTTCTTCATTAATCATTATCAATTATCCATTTTCCATTTTCCATTTTATTCTTACGTTTGCCTCTGTTATAAAAATCACCCCGCTCAAATATGAAAGTTACCATTGACGGACAATCCGTAGAAGTAGAACCGGGAACCACAATCTTGAACGCAGCGCGACAAATCGGTGGCGATATTGTTCCGCCCGCCATGTGTTATTATTCCAAACTGAAAGGCAGTGGCGGTAAGTGCCGCGTGTGTTTGGTGGAAGTGAGCAAAGGCTCTGACGCCAACCCAACGCCAATGCCGAAATTGGTGGCTTCGTGTTGCACAAGCGTAATGGACGGAATGGAAGTGAAAAACGTTACTTCGCCTCGTGTACAAGATGCGCGAAATGGAGTGGTGGAATTTTTGCTGATGAATCACCCGCTCGATTGCCCGATTTGCGACCAAGCAGGGG
>JAEYZB010000245.1 GCA_023428205.1 Bacteroidota bacterium
GGTAAATAATGTTCGGGTGTTGGAATAGCCAGGTCGAATGATTTTCCCTGCGAGCGGAAATTAATCAGTTGCTGATGGTCGCCATTCAGAATGTATTTTTTCATTTTCTCGTTGGCTTCTATCGCCCAGTCGAAGCCAAATTCACCGGCATTGAGTTTATCCCAAGCTACTAAACCAAGATTGTGGACTATGTTTCCGCTACCGATAATCAGTACGCCTTTTTCGCGCAGGGATTTTAATTCTTGCGCTAATTCATAATGATATTGCGGGGTTTTGGAAAAATCCAAACTCAACTGAATGACCGGAATATCGGCATTGGGATAGAGATGTTTGATGACGCTCCACGCACCGTGGTCGAGTCCCCATTTATCGTCTAAGCCTACGGCTGTTTTTTGAATAAGCTCTTGGGTTTGTTTTGCGAGCTCCGGGCTTCCGGGTGCGGGATATTGCACATCAAAAAGGGCTTTAGGGAAACCGCCAAAGTCGTGGATGGTTTTTGGGTTTTCCATGGCAGTGACGAAGGTGCCTCTTGTTTCCCAGTGTGCGGACACACAGAGTATGGCATTCGGTTTGGGAATAGTTTTTCCGATATTTCTGAATCCGGTTACGAATTCATTTTCTTCGATGGCGTTCATCGGACTGCCATGCCCTAAAAACAACACGGGCATTTTTTCCGTATTGCTCAAAGGTTCTGTCATTTTGTTTAGCTCTTTCAGTTTCATAGCCGCTCCTGTTAATGGCAGTACTGCCAGTGATTTAAAAAATTGAATTCTGTTCATGTTGCTTTTAGAAGTTTGGAAGACTCATGCTGTGATGAGACCAATCATGTGATGTATGGCGATGTTCCATCGTTTTGCTATTTACTTAATATTCGTTTTGCACTATCCGAAGCGCACATTAGCCCTGCCGCAAGCATGATGATGTCTTTTATAACCAATCTTCCGGCACCTGATAAATAAGGAAAGCCATATTGAGGTGTTGGGAAATCACCACCCAAATTCGGCACATATACTTCGGGAGTAGTAATCAAAAACGTGAGGGTGACTATTGACATTCCGAAAGTCAATAAGCCTCCTATCAGCCCAATTTTTGCATACCAAATTCCAAGCAGCGTCAGCGTTCCGATTATCACAATCACTGTTCCTAAGCCATAAGAAAAAATATAGGTTCTGTTTTCTTTATGCCAGTCTATATTCTTCTGAACCGTTTTCCCTTCTGGGTTTTTGAAGTCGTTATATTCCGGTGCTTCTTTGGCATAAAAGAAGGACATTAACGGACTATTTGCCACAAAAGGAACGATACCGTCTGCTTCATACTGATAGGCTTTCAATCCGCCAATCCAAACCATTACTATGAATATGGCTATTCTTGTCAGGTTTACAAAATGCGATTGGCTGTTTGCCAAGTAGGTGATAATATTCTTTATTGTCATTTTAAATCGAATTAAACAGATGTCTGAAAATTAAAAATGGCACTCACTTGCTATCCGGTATTTACAACAACTATCGCCATTACGGCTTCTGCGTCATTCGTCTCCACAGTACATAGCCTTGCACCGCCAACAAGGCGAAGATACCATACTCTATCGCAATAAACAAAACGCTTTTTTGAAGATATAACAAAACGCTTGCAAAATCGACCGCAATCCAAATCAGCCAGGCTTCTATTTTTCGTTTCGCAATGAGTATAGTAGCCGTTACACTAAACGCAGACAGCGTAGAATCAAGCAAAGCGAATGATGCCGATTTTATGGAAGCGTATGGAAAAAAGAGATTCAAATTTGTCGCGAAGTGGTAGAAAAAAACGAGCAAGATTGCGCTAAAAGCAATCCACAGTCCACTTTCTCGCAAGGTCAAATTTGTGATTAGGGTTTCTTGCTTTTCTCTTCGCCAACTTATGATTCCGTACACCGTAATGCACAAATAGATTCCCTGCAATAGGGTGTCGGCATACAGTTGCAATTGAAAAAAAATCACCAAAAATGACAGCACATTCACCAAACCGATATACCAATACAAAATATGGTTTTTCGTTCCAAACCACACCGAAAGCAAACCTGCCAGCGTGCCGATAAGTTCAATATAACTCACGTCATAGCCTAAAACGGTAAAGGCGATTGATGAGATATTGAAAATAGTGTGCATTTTGATTTTGATTATGCTTGTGCAAAAAACGAAATAATAATTTAGGAGAAGAGTTCTCCCGCAAATTACGCTGATTTTCGCGAATTACATTTCTGCTCACAGATTTCATCTGCGGTTATCTGCGAAATCTGCGGGAATATATTTTTACTTTCCGATACAAAAGCGTGAAAAAATAGATCCAAGCACCTCTTCATTAGACACTTCACCTGTGATAGATCCTAGCTCTTGCAAGGCTTCGCGCAAATGAAACGCCAGCAATTCTCCACCCAATCCACTTTCAAAAACACGCACCGCTTCATCAAGCGCATTGTTTGTATTCAGCAACGCTTCGTAGTGACGCAGATTTGTCACAATGCTTCCTGAACTGTCAATCTTCACCGCATCAAACAAGGCTTTTTTCAAATCGTCAATACCTTTTTTCTGCAATGCGGAAATGAATTGAATGTTGGGAATGGTCTGAAAAAACGAGGTGTTTTGTTGCGCATTATCCGTTTTATTCGCCACAGGAATTACTAAGGCGTCTGCCACCTGCAAGGCGCTCAATTCATGTTGCAATTCTTCGATGGAAGTCGTGTTTATATCGAACAGATAAATCACAATTTGCGCGAGCTTCATTTTTTCAAATGCTTTGGCTACCCCAATTCGCTCAATGGTATCTCCCGATTCGCGCAAACCCGCAGTATCAATAAACCGAAACGCAATACCGTTGTGCTGCATCACTTCTTCTATCGTGTCGCGCGTGGTGCCGGCAATGTCAGAAACAATCGCGCGCTCCTCATTCAAAAGT
>JAEYZB010000080.1 GCA_023428205.1 Bacteroidota bacterium
AAATTGGTCCGTTTTCTAATGGGACGAGGATTTTCATATACCTTAATTAAAGATGCGATAAAAGACAACGAATAATCACCCGACTCGCTTAATGATATGCTCATTTTTTCAACCCACTTCTCTCTTACGCAATTTTAGTTTTTACAGCCCCTCTACTATGAGAAAATTTAATTTAGACTTCTTTGACGACTACTTTTTTTCTATACATTTACCAAAACGAAACCAAAATGATAGAATTTTTAAAAGACCTCTGGCTCTTTATGAAAGAGCGTAAAAAATGGTGGCTGCTACCGATTATTTTAGTGCTTATTTTAGTTGGAATTTTAATTGTAATTGGCGGCAATTCCGCAGCTGCGCCTTTTGTATACACCTTGTTTTAAGCCATGAAAAAACTCACGCGTGAAAAACAATTAGAAGTCATTCTTACCATTTCTCTGGGACTTATTGTGCTGTTTTTCATCAGCAAGAACAAATATGTTTTATTCGCTTCGCTTGCAGTTGGCGTACTCGGTTTACTTTCGGATAAAGTGAGTTTTGGGATTAGCTCCTTATGGTTGAAATTCGGAGAGATATTAGGAGCAGTTACTTCAAAAATTATTCTTTCCGCTATTTTCTTTTTAGTGTTAGTCCCTGTTGCACTTCTTTCCAAAATAGCACGGAAACATGCTCGTTTTTTTCACCCATTTGAAAAGAAGTCCGACTCCTATTATCACATACGCAATCATCGCTACACCACCAAAGACCTTGAAAATCCTTGGTGATAAAACATCCATCATGAGTTTTCTATCCATACAAAATGTGAGCAAACAATTCGGCAATTATTTAGCGAATGATTCTGTTTCATTAAATATTGAGCGAGGAAAAATATTCGGCTTGCTCGGCCCGAATGGTGCCGGAAAAACCACACTAATTCGAATGATTACGCGCATTTTAATTCCTGATTCAGGCATAATTTTATTTAATGGCGAATCGCACAATGATTCACATACTGAAAAAATAGGTTATATGCCTGAAGAGCGCGGACTGTACAAAAACATGAAAGTGTTTGAGCAACTCGTCTATCTCGGCAAGCTCAAAGGTTTAAAAAATACAGAAGCCGTTTCGCGTACAAATGAGTGGCTGAAACTATTTGAAATTGAAAATTGGCGCGACAAAAAAATTGAGGAACTCTCAAAAGGAATGAGCCAGAAAGTTCAATTCATCTCAACCGTATTACACAATCCCGATTTACTGATTTTAGACGAGCCATTTTCCGGACTTGACCCTATCAATTCGCAATTAATAGAACAGGAAATGATTCGCCTTAAAAACGAAGGCAAAAGTATTATCTTTTCTACACACCGTATGGAGCAAGTGGATCATTTGTGCGATGAAATCGGCTTAATCAATAAAGGGAAAGTAATTTTATCGGGAGAAGTGACCGCGCTGAAACAACAATTCCGACAACATATTTATCAGGTGAATTTTGTAGGCGAAGCCGACTTCAATGATGTAACAGGCATTGAAGTGGTGGAAAAAAACGAGCAGAACGTTATTTTGAAAATAGGTGATTTGTCAAGTTCCGATCTGCTGCGAAAATTGCTGGATGCAAAGATTGAAATAACCGCTTTTCGTGAAATCTTGCCGACCGTGCAACAACTATTTATCCAACAGGTAAACGAACATCATGCGTAAAATCATTCACATCATTTGGCGCGAATATATTTCACGAGTGCGCACCAAATCTTTTTTGCTCACTACCTTTGGTGCACCGCTTTTGTTTTTGCTGATTCCACTGATAAGTATTTTTATTGCAAAATCGAGTAACGAATCGGTGAGGTTAGTAGCCGTAAATGACCAAAGCGGTTTATTTTCCGAAGTTGTTTTTGCTGATAAAGAAGACGGCAGTTTATATTTTAAAAAAGTAGAGGAAGACATTCCAACCGACAGTCTTTTGAATAAGTATGACGGGGTATTGGTGATTCCACAGGGTTTTAATTTAAAAAATGTAGCCCGAAGCCCTCTTACATTCGTTTCTAAAAAACGTATCGGCATTGTAGCTCGCGAATTTATCAATGAAACCATCCGAAAAACCGTTTTGAAATTACAGTTTGAAAAACTAAATCTGCAATCACAAGAAATAGATTTGGAAAGTGAAGCCGTAATTAATTACGAACGTCCGAACGAAACAGACGATAAAGATGCCTTTGTTACCATTGCTTATGTTATTGGCTTTGCGATTGGGTTTATGATGTATATTGTCATTACTTTATATGGCACCACCATTATGCGCGGAGTGATGGAAGAAAAAACTAACCGCATCATGGAAGTGTTGATTTCAAGCGTAAAACCGGTACAACTCATGCTCGGCAAGGTGATTGGTGTGGGCGCGGTAGGATTGACTCAGTTTGCCCTGTGGGGATTTATATTATTTATCGGCTATCTTTTTATAATACCGATTATAGCACTGAGTGGCATTGACCCGAACTCCATAGCGGCAACCACAAATGCCTCCTCCCCTGCTATTGACCCAAGCGAAATTCAGCGGGTAATACAAAGTCTGCAAAACATTTCCTTCATAAGCATTGGTCTTTGGGGTTGTGTTTATTTTCTGCTTGGATTCTTTCTTTATGGCACTTTATTCGCGGCTGTAGGAGCTGTCGGAAACGATGAAACTAACGCTCAATCGCTGACACTACCTGTCATGTTGCCAATTATTATTTCGTTCATGATGTTGCAAGGCGCACTCAATGACCCTGACGGCAAACTTGCGTTCTGGGGCAGTATCATTCCATTTACTTCGCCTATTATTATGCCATCACTTTTGGCGTTTAATCCTCCTTTTTGGCAAATACTTTTATCAATAGCGCTACTCATTACAACCTTTATCGTAATGGTCTATTTTGCGGGGATATTCTATCGCACAGGCGTGTTGATGTACGGCAAAAAAATAACTTGGCAGGAAATGCTAAAATGGATAATTCGGTAAAAGAAATAGCCCCGCAGTGCGGGGCTATTTCTTTTACCGAATCTTTGATTATAAATGTTTTTGTAGTGTTGCTTCCAAAGTCGCCTTAGGCACTGCAC
>JAEYZB010000087.1 GCA_023428205.1 Bacteroidota bacterium
GGCGGGGATTGCGCATTACCAAACACCGGTGAAAAACCTGATACTAAGCGGACACTGGGCGGAGTTGGGCGGTGGCGTGCCGATTGCGGCTAAGGCGGGATTGAATGCGGCTTTGTTAGTGTTTAAGAAAGAGAAACCCGAAATGTTTACCGCTTATTCGGATTACATCAATAAAAAAATCACTGCGGCTCAATTGCGTTCCTTACCGAACCTGAAGCAGTACACGAATAATTGGGAGCGTCAACTGACGCCTGCAGAGCTGTTGGCAATCAGGCGCAAAGGGGTGGAGTGACAAATGGGTGAAAAAAACGAGGAGGATTAAGCGGTCTTAGTTGCTTGGAGTTTTTTCATCAACCATAATCCTGCGGTCATGATTACGCCTGTTCCAATCGAAAGATACCAAGCGATGGGCGTTTCGGATGCTGTCCAGTCTTTTTGCGTGATGCCGATAAAGAAGGCGTATTTGAGCAGCACCACACTCAGGTTATTGACGAAGTGAGCGAAGATGCTCGTCCACAAACTTCCTGAATAGTAATACAGCCAGCCCAGCACAAATCCCATGAGCCATATCGCCAGAAAATTATCGAATGCCAGGTGCATTAAGCTAAATGCCAACCCTGCCGTTATCATTGCACGAAGAGGCGATGCGCCTATTTGCAGAAACAGATTTTGCAATACCCCACGAAAGAAAAACTCTTCGGCTAACGCGGGCAGCAATGCCAATGTAAATGCCAGCAGTAAGAAATGCGCGGAGGTTTTTATCGAGAAAAAGGACTGTAATAACTCATCGGTGGTTTCTTGCCCGTTTCGCAAGGAAGCGAATGATTCGGGTAAAGGGATTTGCTGGCTGAACGTTACAATCAGATTGATAAAAATACCGCCACAAACGATGATGATGAGCGCGAGTGCCAATTGTATTAACGAGGGGAGTTTATTCACTTTAAAGAAGTCGCCAATCGGATAGCGCATCACCTGACTGAAGATTAAGGCAGGTAATAAAAACATTCCTACTGCCGATGAAAGTGATTGTATAAAAAGCGAGGCATAGACATTTTGCTTTTGCAACTCGATAGATGCAAAGAAGGCGGTCGCATCGCTGACTCCAAATAAAGGTGGTAGCAAAAACAGCGCAAGATATAAGCACAGAAACAAACTTAATGCCATTATTCCAAAGAGAATGGCGATTTGAATTAAGACATTAGGACGTTTCATCATAATGGAAAATTGAGAATGGAAAATTGAAAGTGCCGGAAATGTGCCATTTCAATTTTCCATGGTTAATTGTTTTATGCGCTTCTGTGTCCTACCCAAACAAAACGTTTGTTGATATATTCCGGATTGGTGAAGGACGCATTTCCTGCAGGATTTCCGCCCGTTACGTGAAAGTCAGAAAACGTTGCGTGTTGGTTTACGAAAATTCCTCCTGTGAGATTAAAAGAAACAGGAACGAATACCGATTCCATTTCACTTTCGATGTATTCGGCAACGGCCGGGTCGGTGGTGTATGCCGCACAGGTAATGGCTCCATGTTTTGCCGCCATATTTTTTGCTAAGGCTACCGATTGTTCGGTGTTCTTTGTTTTGATGATTAAAACGATTGGTCCGAACAATTCATTTTCGTAAATCCCCGAATCTTTTGCTTCTACTTCCAACACAACATGCGAGGTCGTACGTGCATTCGGAAACTCTGCATTCGCAATTGGTGCGGGAGCGAGCAATACTCGTGCAATATCTTTTACCGAATCTACCCGTTGCAGTGTGGCTTCATTTTGGACTGCGCCAAAAGTTCCCGGTCCCATTTGCGGGTGTTTTGCAATACCATCTAAAGCCATGGTGAGAGCTTCAACCACTTCAAAATAAGAAATGGTGGTGTCGCCTGATTTGATGCCTGTTTCAGGAATGAAAAAGTTTTGCGGAGCAGTACACATTTGTCCTGTATAAAGAGAGGCTGCAAACGCCAAGTTTTGTGTTACGGCTTTCAAATCGTCTACCGAATCAATGATTACAGAGTTTACCCCTGCTTTTTCGGTGAATGTAACTTTATTGGGCAATGATTCTACAAAATCGCCAAATGCGCTTCCGCCCGTATAATCAATCAATTTTACGAGTGGGTTTTCTGCTAAGGCTATTGTCAATGGTTTTTCGGCACTATCTACCGCCAACTGACAGACATTCGGGTCAATCCCTTTTGCTGCTAAAGCTTTTTGTATTTCCGCCACCACAATCGCAATCGGGTAAATGGATTTCGGATGTGGTTTTACAATGGCAGTATTTCCGGTAATCAAGGTAGCGAATAAACCGGGAACGCTGTTCCATGTAGGGAAGGTAGAGCAACCAATCACTAAGCCGATACCTTTAGGAATGGCTTTATATTTTTTGTTGAGTTTCAAGACGTTTTTCCCAGCCGGTTTTTCCCAAACCACAGCACTTGGAAAGCGCGTCAGTTCTTCGTAGCCCATTGCCAAAGCCTCTAAAGCACGGTCATTGGCGTGTGGTCCTGATGCCTGAAACGACATGACGAACGATTGCCCTGTGGTGTGTTGTGTGGCATGTGCAATTTCAAAGAAGCGATTTTTTATGCGCTCTAAAGCATCTACTAAAATGGCTGCGCGGTCATCTGCCGAAAGCTTTTTCCATACGTCAAACGCAATAGCGGAACGAACAATTAGTTTATCGGTTTCAAATGCCGGATAGGTAATCCCTAACGGTTGTAATGTGTATGGCGAAACTTCTTCGCCTATCCAACTCGTAGGGCTGCTTTGCTGCAATTCCTCAAAGCGTTTTCCTACTTGATTATTATATGCTTCCAATCCTTTTGCGGGAGCCTCTTCGCCATAGGCTTTCGGAGACTCGGGGTATTGTGCGAAAAAGGTGCGTGCATGAATGGCCTGAACGGCATTATCTATTATGGTTTTCTGTTCTGAATTTAACGGCATACGATTTTGTATTTTGAGCCGAAACTAAGAATGAATTTTTAATTGCCAAGAAATGAGTAAGTCCTGCTCATTTCGACAAGCTCAATGCTCCGCATTTTTTTCGACCATTTCCCGTTTTTATTATCTTCATTCCATGAATTGGAAAATCAAACTCGTTTTGCTGTTCGGTAAATTGCGAAGACCGATAGCAATAGACAAAAACATAAATATTCCGGCACTTCGCGCAAAATCGAAGAGAGCCGCTTGGTTAGGCTCATTTTTGTTTGATAAAAAAATCCCGATTGCAAGCATAGAAAATACTTCTGCTGACGGAGTTCCTGTACGCGTTTACAACAATAACCCAAGCGCGAAAAATCAGCGAG
>JAEYZB010000134.1 GCA_023428205.1 Bacteroidota bacterium
CCGAGTTGAAACAAAGCGCCTGTGTTTTCGGGGTCGAGCCACGGCTTCAATTGGCGGTTGGCGGTAGTTCCATTCGTTTGCCAGTGATAGGCAATTTTGCCATATTCGTCCGTACCGTTTTGTTGCGAGCAACTTGAAGAACCGCCCGTGAGTGTTCCTACTTGCAAGCCATATTCATTGAATAGTGCTGAACCCGATGAGCCGCCTTCGGTTACGCCATGTCCATTTTCGGTCGTTACCCAATTTACGCTCCAGTGTGTGTCATCAATATTTCCGCCATAAGAACTCGAAGTGGCAGCATCATTATAAGTAGATATTTTCTTGATGTCGGCAGCAGGATGATGAATGCCTACTCCGTATTGTGGAATATCGGTGGTGGCGTCCCAACCCGCGAAATACGTATTGTATATCGTGTCGGGACGATTTTTCAGTTTTATCAATAAAAAGTCGGAACCACTATCGCCCCCATTGTCATTACTATATGCA
Organism: Bacteroidota bacterium; assembly: GCA_023428205.1. Classification (GTDB taxonomy): domain Bacteria; phylum Bacteroidota; class Bacteroidia; order Chitinophagales; family LD1; genus CALAYL01. Next base: position 487 of record JAEYZB010000134.1, read on the forward strand.
ATACGCGTAGCACCCGTAAGGATTTGTGCATCGAGCGAACCTTCACTTGTCGGATTGCTGCAAGATGGTGCTTCGTAGTTGAAATTAAATTGCCATTGATTGAAATCGGCATCGGAAGCGTAAGTTCCCCAGCCGCCTATCTGGCAATGGTCTGCCGTGAGCAAATAAGGCGAACAGTCGCGAGACGTATTGTTTAATAATGTCCCCGTACACCAACCCACATCACTTCCGGATTTTACCAAGATTCTTACTACGGCTCGTTTTTCGGCTTGCCAGTTTTCGCCTTCCACGCAGTTTACATTTACTTCGCATGAACCCGAATCGTCAAAATCGCGAGAAGAACTTTTTGGTTTTGTAAGTGGATTGAAAACATAGCCGACTTCATGAATATGCAAGCGGTCGTTTTGTGCATTTTCACCTGCGATGTATTCAAAAATCACCTCTTCGCCATTTATGATATTTGCGGTGAAAAAATCCTGCTCGTTTTTTCGGGGGAGATAGCGATACACTTGCTTTCTATCGGGAGAATAAATGGATAGCGATGAGCCTTCACTCAAACGGAATTTATCGAAGTAGGCAATTACGCCCTTTGCAGCAGCGGCTTTCAAATGGTAGAAAAAAATGCGTTGCGTTGAGCCTGCCGAAACGAGTTGCCCGTTTATCATTCGGCTTTCGCTTTGCGCTATCAGGTCAATATCCGTAGCAATTGTGCGGGCGATTACAGGAAATCTGTTCGTTTTTTTTGGGGAGATGGTTTTGTCTAACTGATTAATTTTTTCTTGCGAAATGGCGCGCACCGCCAAGTTATCGGGCGTTTGCGAGAAATAGCGAAAACTTAAGGGAGTGTTTTGAGCAAAGGTGTTTGCAAATAAACAAACCACAACAGTCATAGATAAACAGCGCATATATTTCATTTTACATTAATGGAGTAAAGATAGAAATCAATTAAAAAGGGAGGATTAAAAAATGAGTGGAACGTAACTCTCGCAAGCGTCTGCTTGTGAGAGAAAAAGGAATTGCCAATTTTTGCCACTTTTGCTGTTTATTCTTGCGCTTCTTTGAATGCAATAATTTCAATTTCGGTGGTTAAATGGAAGCCGTTTTCTTTGATTTTTTCCATTAGCGGTTTGATAGAAGGAATAATGCCTTTTAGTTTGGCTTTAATAATTACACCAACTGTTCCTGTGTAAATTAACCCAAGTTTATCCGCAATTTTTCGCGCTTTGTAGTCGTCCAAAATCACAATACTATTCTCAGTTTCAAGACTAAGCGCAATAGCACTTGATTCGCCTTTGTCTATCTGCATTTCTAAAAGCAATTGCTTCGATTTGTCCTGTACGTTTTCTATTTGAACCCAATCGGGAAGCGGTTCTGCTACTTCGGTTGTGGTGTAAATTTGTCCGTAAACTTTGTGTAATAAGTCTAATTCGCCTGCGCCCGAAAGCGTAATAAAACAACTCGTGTCCGAGATAATAACTTTAGGCATTGGCAACGTCTCTTGATAATTCCGAAGCAGGATAATTGAAAATAGAAACATTGTAACGTTTCAACAATTCTGCAAATGTACGTTTGCTAAGTCCAACCATTTCGGCTGCCTGTCCGAGCGACAATTTTCCTTGTTCATACAAGTGTGAAGCAAATTGTAACATAAATTCTTTGCCGTCTGCTTCAAATGTATCAGGAACTTTTATTGTGATAGTTTTCATACGCCAAAGATAGCAAAATCTTTTATGTCAAAAAACGACACTTTTGTTGGTTTTTCCCATCTTGTGTAAGTATTAGAGAAGCAGTGCTTGTACGAAAGTAAGAAGTAAAAAAAGAAAAAGTATGAAATATAAAAGCGAAAGAGTTTTCTCATCAAATGGCACAAGCAATATGCTTGCGCCAATGGGGTAACGTCTAAAAAAAGAATTCTTTGAAATAAAAGCAAAGTTGTAACCTTTGCTGAACTATTATGAGAAGTTACAAACTTGGGGCAGTGGAGCAGATAAAAAAGAAAGTAACCTCCTCATTTTTTTTCACCATTTCGGGATTTTTTTCTTGTCGGGAGAAAACTTCCGACAGCTCTGAAGTTTGTTTTGTTAAGTTTGTTTTCCCTTTTGTAACATGAACTAGCCCGAGAGGTTCGTTCATGATTGATTTTATGGTACGGTCAAAATCTATGAAAAGCGTAAAAACAATTATTATACTTATTACTGTGCCACTTGTTATAGGTGTGGGATTTTGGTTTAGTTATAATTTCGCATCGGGCAGTTATCCTTATGCAGAAACCTATGAATTAGATTTTTCAGAGGAAGAAGTGAAGCAAGCTGTCAATGAATTTAAACAGGAACATCCAGAATATACAGTACCCAAAGTGACAATTGAGAATAAAGGTTTTTTTGATTTACTTGATGGACAATCAAAAGAGCCATCGCATTGGTATAACATTTACTTTTATTACAAAAATGAAAACCGGATACTATATACTTGGACACGACCTTTTGACGAAAATAAAACCGCTTTTGCCTTAGTTTCAATTAATAATGGACTAAACATTGGGAATTGGAAAGAAATAAACAAAGATTTCAGTTGTACAGAAAATAAGAAGGAAAAGAAAAAGTTTGAAGAGCAAATTTTGAACAAAATCATAGAAAATCTCAAATCGCGAAAGTATTGAGTAAAGTGATTTTTTTGTGAGAGCACCATTAGGGGGAATATAGAAACGGATGCTTGCGGTACAGTAACGTAAATGGGTGAAAAAAACGAGCAGTCTGTTTCTGTAAAAACATTTCCTCTTTTCCCTAAATTTCTTACTTTTATTTCGCGAAAGAATTACAAACCAAAACTGTCTTGCGCGTGAAAAAACTCCTTTACATTTCTTACTTGTTGCCGTCTGTCATTTTTGCCCAAGGATTTTGGAGCAATAATGGCGCGTTGGTTTCCATAAAAGATAAGGCGTATTTGTCGGTTATTGGCGATATGCATAATTTGCGTCAGGGAATTTATGACAATACCGATTCTATTTTTCTCACAGGCGATTGGATAAACAAAGCGGGCAATCATGCGTTCAGTGGTATCGATAGCGGCTATGTGTTTATGTATGCGGCAAACCAATCTATCAAAGGCACAGACGAAACCTATTTCCATAATTTGGTGCTGAAAAACCAAGGCGTGAAATACGCGGAGCTTGATGCGAAAGTGGACGGCTTTTTGGATATGACCGACCGCGAGTTTAATGTGGACACCAACACCATTTGGGTGCGAAATGCTGATTTGAATTCGGTGCGCAGAACAACGGGCTTTCTTTCCAGTTTGGAAGATGGAGGTTTACTGCGCTACACGAAAGCATCGGCTGCATATTTGTTTCCGGTGGGTTCAAACTTTGGTATTTCGCGTTACCGTCCAGTGGAAATTACGCCCACTTCGGCTGATAGCAATCAGTTTAAAGTGCGCTTCGCGAATTTCGACCCGACTTCGGAAGGTTTTGACCGCGATGACCGTTTTCATTTAGTGTGTGAAATCAATCCTGATTGGTATCATAGAATGTATCATCCGCAAGGTACGGACTCTGCTGAGATTGCAATTTTTTATGACCCTGCCGATGACGGGTCACAGTGGACAGATATTGCGCACTGGCAAAATGTTCCGGAATGGCAGGCGATGTTCCGCGACACCATTATAAGTGGCACACCGTTCAATCGGGTTATCAAATCTAATTGGAAAGATTTCAGCTATTCACCTTTTGCTTTGGCGGTGACTTCGCTTTCCTTTGCCGATGCCGGAAACGATACGTTGATGTGGAAGTTAGACACTATTCAACTGCAAGCATCTGGAGGAATGACCTACGAGTGGACTCCGTCATACAATATCAGTTGTTTGGATTGTGCAGACCCTTGGGTAAATCCTGAACGCGACACTACGTATTATCTTGTAGTGGCAAACGATTTGGGTTGCTATGATTATGACAGCGTTAAAATTCGGGTGCAGGATAAACCCTATGATTCGCTTTTTATTCCTGATGTGATTACTCCGAATGGTGATGGAGTGAATGATTTTTGGCATTTGCGGGAATTGGAACGCTACCCGAATAACGCAGTGATAATTGTGAACCGATGGGGCGACCAATTGCTTTCGGAAAAGCCGTATCAGCAGCAATGGCGAGGGACATGGAAAGGGGAAGAGCTGCCTGCGGGAACGTACTACTACATCATCAATATCACAAACAACGCGGGAATAACGAAGCGATTTGACGGACCTTTAACTGTTGTGCGATAAACCAAAACCATGTTTCTTCATAAACTACATATTGCACTATTCCTGCTCGTTTTTTCAGGGGGGCAGTTACTCGCGCAGCAGGTAGGAAATTTTTCGCTCTTGCGAGAAAATGCCTACATACAAAATCCGGCTCTTTGCGGTGCTAAAGGATTTTTGAATGTGACGGCATCTTTTCGTAAGCAGTTTACGAGTATTGCCAAATCACCGTACACCATTTTTCTTGGAGCGGAAGGGCAGTTAGCCGATAAAAATGTCGGCATAGGCGGTTATATTATCAACGACCAAACAGGACCTACGGGACAAACAGGCATCGGTGTTTCGGCTGCCTATCAGATTCGGTTTAATAAACACGAGTTGGTGAACGAAGGAGAAATGCATTACAATACGTCTAAACGCCACATGCTTACTATTGGCATTGGTATTAGCGTGATGCAATACCGTCTGAACGGAAATCAGCTTCACCCCGAAGACCCAAACGATCCTGACTTGGATAAAATTCGGAGAGTGCAATATTTTCCTGATGCCACTTTGGGTGTTTATTATCAATACAGAGAACATTTTTATGCAGGTTTTTCGGTGCCACAGTTGTTGGGATTGAATGTGAAATATGCCTTAGCGAATGGTACGAGTGAAATTCGCAGAGTGCAACATTTGAATTTTATGGTGGGGGGAAAAATTAAATTCAGCAGAGAAGAACAATATACAATAGAACCCGTGGCGGCATTGCGCTGGGAAAAAAATGCCCCGATACAAGGAGACATCGGTTTGCGGGTTACGGCATTTAAAAGCGTGTGGATAGGAGCGATGTACCGTTCCGTTTCGCAGTTAGTGGCAGAGGGTGGCATTGCTATTTTGGATTATGGACGTATTGCCTACGCAGCCGATTTTGAGTTAGGAAGTTTGAAGGGACAGACAGGCGTTTCGCATGAAGTGGCTTTAATTCTTAATTTTAAAAACAAACCGAAAAAAACATTTCGTTACTTAAATTAGTTCAACTATGAATACATCAAATAAAAATGGAACGATGGCACTCACAGTAGTGGCCTCTGTTTTACTTGCCTTGGTCAGTTGCGAAAAAGACATGAGCCTCGACAAATGGAAGCCGGATATTTTAGCTCCTTTGGCAAAAGGAACAATAAAGGTGGAAGATGTGGCGCAAATCCGCAACAAAAAATGGACGCAAACCGTTCCTCCTGCGGATATAGGATATGTTTCGGGTTTGCCGGTAGATGTGCCGGCATTGGATATTGATTATGTCGGTCCTTATCAATATACTATTTCGGATATAATAGATTTCATTCAGGTGGACACGATGGATTTTCGTATTACGTTCACCAATAATTATCCTATCATCATTCAGGCGGGAACCCAAATTGTATTTCGCAACAGCGCAAGTACGAGCAGCGAAGCAAACGTGTTATTCCGCCATTTTGTTTCGCACGATGTATTACCTACACAAACGTATTCGGTAGATACATTGCTGACGAATAAACTGCTGAATGCCGATTTATATTTATACATAGAGCATTTTAAAAGCAGTGGAGGTAATGGCGTTACATTCAGTTCGCAGCCGATGGAAATTACGTATGAAATTCGCTTGTTGAATACCTACACCGTGGGCGTGAAAACCAACAAAGAATTAAGCGTGATTGATACCGCAGATATTGAACCGTGGGACGACCAAGAAACCTATAACGACAGTACCGCCACAGGCAAGTTGTCTATTTATCTTTCGAACTCTTTGCCCATAAATTTGCATTACAAAATGTACTTCTATGACGATAATTTTGGGCAACCGTTAGATTCCATTTACACAGGCGATATGTATGCTCCCGGAGGGCAAACCGATGCAAATGGAGAACAGGTAGGAGCCGTTGTTGAAAATAGATTTGATGATACACTGACTATCGAACGAATCAGGCGAATACGGACGGCAAGTCATATTGTTTACAGTTTGGTGGGCGACACCTATGGTTATTCAGGAAGTACAGTGGTAGCAGGAAGAAACTGCAAATTGAGCTTGCAAGTGGTAGGCGATTTGAAAATAAATATTTCTAAACTTTTTTAATACCTTGTTATGATAACCATCCAAAAAATAAAAAGCATCGCTGTTGCCTCATTTATTGCGTTGCAAGGCTATGCGCAAATCAATACATCTATGATGTATGACCCGCATTTTACGGCTTATGCTTCGCGCTATTTGCCGGGAAGATTAGGGACAAACCCCGGTTTAGGAGAAGTGAATATGTTCAATATCTACGGCTATGTAAGCAGCAATTCTGTTGGCTTTAATACCGTTAAGGATTTTATTTTGTCCGACCAAATAACCGATGAACAGATAGGCACTATAATAGGCCAGATGAAGAAAGACAACCGCATTTTTGTGGGTGCGGAAGTGCAAATTTTAAGTCTCGCATTTCGAATTAAAAATAAAGACAAAAAAGAATTATTTGCACTAAAAATAGATGCCCGAGACCGAGTTTACGGAAGTCTGCAATACAACAAAAATACCTTCAAATTATTATTAGAAGGGAATAAACAGTTTGCCGGACAAACACTTAGTTTGAGTGACTCGCGCTTGAACGCATCTTACCAGCGGGAATATGGTTTGGGTTTTTCCGTTCCTGTTGCGATAGATGTTCTTTCTAAAACATTGACCATTCGCCCTGCGGCTACGATGAAGTTTATTCAAGGCATGGCGAATGTTTCTATGCCGAAAGGAAAGGCTTCGGTTTATACCGAACCGGATGGACGTTATTTGGATTTTGAGTTTGACTATTTAGCGAATACGGCTATTCCTAATGACATAGGAAGTATTTTCAAAGGCAGTGGCTTGGGTTGGGGACTTGATTTGGGCGTGAATATCAACTGGCGAGACTTCATCATCGTTGATGCGGGAGTGGTAGATCTTGGTCGCGTGTATTACAATAAAAACATGAAGAATTACGGAAACAGCGGGAAACATCGTTATGATGGGTTAGAGGCGCAACTCTTTCAGGATGGAGAGGCAAATGCACAAATAGACGCGGAGCAAATGAAAGAAGTTTTTGCCCCGAAAGAAACGGCTGATAAATACACCACAACATTAGGCGCGAAATTAATTTTCCAAACGGAGGTTCGTTTGCAAAAGCGTGAGCGCAAAACCAAAAAAGGCAAAGAAAATATCTACTATCGTCACCGCCTTTTCGCGACCTATGTGCAAGGAGTGGAAAATGCCTACGCAGCAACCACCTCACCTTATTTTTCCTTGGGCTATACGTACAGCTTCCGCAATATTTTGAATATGGGCCTGAACTTAGGTTTCAACGGCTATAACACCGTAAACTTTGGTCCATTCTTATCTGTAAAAGGCGGGCCGTTTGTGTTCGGTTTCGGCAGTAATAATCTTTGTGGTCTGATGGGCAAAAGAGGTTCCGGTTTGGATGGGTATTTTGATATTGGATTTAACTTTTAGACGCTCGTCATTCTCACTTTCGCGGGAATCTTGCTCGTTTTTTCAAGGGATTTGAAGTGGGTGAAAAAAACGAGGTGTTTTTTCAACCTACCGAACAATGTGTTTGGCAATGGTGAAAAAGAATGTTGTTCCTTTCCCTTCTTCTGATTCTATCCAAATTTCTCCTTGATGCAGATCCACCACTTTTTTGCAGATAGCCAATCCGATACCCGTTCCGGGGTATTTCCCTTCCGGATGTAATCGGTGGAAAATTTTAAAGATTTTTTCTTTAAAATCATTATTGATGCCAATTCCGTTGTCGCGAATACTGAATTGCCAATATTTCGGTTTTTCGGCAGAAGAAATGTGAATGACGGGCTGTCGGTTTTCTACAAATTTTAGGCTGTTATCAATAATGTTTTGAAGTAGCTGAACAATCAGGTATGGCTCGGCAATAACGGTGGGCAGTGGGTCGGAATGAATGAGTGCGTTTTTGCTTTTGATATTGGCATCTATATTTTTGACGACCACATACAGCAGTTGATTCATGTCTACTGTATT
>JAEYZB010000220.1 GCA_023428205.1 Bacteroidota bacterium
GTCTTTTTGGACAGCATCCCAAATGGAAATCATAATGGATTTGCTGTCGCGCAATTCCTGATTTGGGGTGTCTGTCGCTTGCCACTTGATGTCGACCGGTACATTTTGTTCGTTTAGGCTTATTTTGAAGCGGATTTCTGATTGTTTCATCGAAGTTGAAAGTTTATAAAGTTTGAAAGTTCATAAGGTCAACAAAGAAAATGATATTCTACTTATTCCTTGTGATTATATTTTCCATTGTTTAATTAAATCAATAAATTCTTCCTGAATGGCGAGCGTTTTGTTTTCATCATACCAAGCGTGAATGAGTTTTACTTTTTCGCCCAACGAAAGTTCTTTGTTGGCGAGAACAATATCCTGCAACACAGCCGGACGTGGTCCCCATACGCCAATTTCTTCCAATGTCTCACTATTCACACAAATTAATTTAGGAATAGCACGTCCGCCATTGGTAAGGTAGGCGTCCATAACGTCCAAGTTTGTGTCGCGCAGTAAAATGCGGAAAGCAATTTTGTTATTGCTCTGTGAAATCAAATTTAATACCGGAACAATTTGCGAAGCATCGCCACACCAAGGTTCTGTAATGACAATCCACGTCCATGATTCATTAAGTTTTTGTAACTCGTTGTAGAGTTTTGACTCAATATTCGTGAAGGATTTCAGTCGATTCATTCGCTCGTAGTTTTCTTTGGTGAAACGCATCAGCTTTTCATCTTTGTACACTTCAGCTGGAGTAGGGGAGTTGATGATATCTTCTGTAAGCTTCAAGTATTCGTCAAACGACAACGTGTTTGCGATTGTTTGTTTTGTAATGATTGACATAGTGCATTTTTAGAGTGCAAACATATTTCATTCTTGTAGATAAACCATAAATGAATTGTTGATAAGGCATAAAAAAAGCCACTCCAATGAGTGGCTTCTGTGGGAGCTACAGGGTTCGAACCTGTGACCCTCTGCTTGTAAGGCAGATGCTCTGAACCAGCTGAGCTAAGCTCCCTTTTTCCGCGAACGGAGTGCAAACCTAAACCAAAAAATTACATTACCAAACATGGATTAATTTTTTTTTAGGGTTTAGGTTCTTGCTGTTCATCTATTTATAGTTATACATCACAGCAAAAATGGATAAGCGCCTTTCCTTTTTGCAATGTTCCCTTTTTAAAAAACGATTCATAAGCGAAAAAGAGTGCTTCATTTACATTTTTTCAGGCACTTCGATGCCGAGTAAGCGCATTGCGTGCTTGATGGTGTTCGCAGTAACGGTAGAAAGCGCGAGGCGCAATTGCTTTTCTTCTTCTTTATCGGCAGAGATAATTTTCAATTCGCCATAAAACTTGTTGTAGAGTTTCGCTAAGTTGTACACGAAGTTTGCGATTTCCGATGGGTCGTATTTTTCGCAAGAGGACTCAATAATATTTTTGTACTCGCTCAACTGTTGAATGATTTCGCGTTCGATAGCGTGTAATGAAACTGTTGGTGCAAAAGCATTATGCGAATTTTCTGCTTTACGAATAACCGATTTAATTCTCGCGTAGGTGTATTGAATAAACGGCCCGGTTTGCCCGTGAAAATCAATCGCTGCGTCAGGATTGAATATGATTTTTTGATATGGATTTACACGCAGAATAAAATATTTCAATGCACCTAAGCCGATGGTGTGATATAGCGCGTTTGCTTCTGCTTCCGTAAAATCCTCAATTTTTCCCAATTCTTGTGTACGCTCTTTTGCGATGCGCAATACTTCCGAAATCAAATCGTCCGCATCAGCGGTTTTTCCTTCGCGTGATTTGAAGCGACCGGTTGGTGATTCCACCAACGCATACGATAAATGAAAAATTCCATCTGCCCATTTTTTGCCAAGCTTTTGCAACGCCAATTTCAGTACTTTGAAGTGATAATCTTGCTCATTCGCCACCACATAAATCATCTTATCCATTCCGAACTCATCGTAACGAAGTTCTGCAGTGCCTAAGTCTTGTGTGATATAAATAGATGTGCCGTCCGAACGTAACAACACTTTCTCGTCCAAGCCGTCCGGGGTTAAATCAATAGCTATTGCACCGTCTGGACGTTTGTAGAAAACGTTTTTTGTCAACCCTTCATCAATGATGTTTTTGCCGAGTTTATACGTTTCACTTTCGTAATAGTCTTTCTGAAAATCTATGCCTAATAAATCAAATGTTTCATTGAAGCCTTCATAAACCCACGCGTTCATTTGTTTCCAAAGCGAAATAGTTGCTTCGTCTCCGGCTTCCCATTTTAAGAGTAAATCTTTCGCTGAAGTATAAATAGCGGTTTCTTGTTCTATAACTTCGCGGTCTTTTCCAAGAGCCTTGTAAACGTTTTCTACTTCTTTTCCAATCGCATATTTTTCGCGCAATTCCTGCTCTACGAGTCTGCCAAACAACACGTAATAATCTCCCACAAAATGGTCTCCTTTAATACCTGTGCTTTTTGGTGTTGCGCCATTTCCTGAATGCAAGTAAGCCGCCATTGATTTGCAAATGGCAATCCCTCTGTCGTTGTAGATATTTACTTTCGTAAGATCATAGCCGCAGGTTTTCAGAATTTCGCCCATGGAGAAACCTATCATCACATTGCGTAAATGCCCAATGTGTAAAGGTTTGTTGGTGTTTGGTCCTGCATATTCCAATAATACTTTTTCATTCTTTGCAGCAAACGAAACGAGCTCGTTTTTTTGCACCATTTCACTCAATTCGTTTACCCAAAACGCAGCGGTAAAACTTAGATTTAGAAAGCCTTTTACGATATTGAATTTTTCTATAAAATCGGTGTTTTTCTGCAAGTATTCGCCTAGGGCTTCCGCTGTTTTTTCAGGGCAAAGTTTGGCGTTTTTTAAGAGTGGAAACACGACCACCGTGTAGTCACCCTCAAATTCGGGGTTTGTGAAATTGATAACAATAGAGTTTGTATTTACCTCTGCGCCAAACAAGGCTTGACAAGCGTTTACAATTTGCGTTTGCAGTGTTTTTTGAATGGAAATAGACATAGCGCAAACTTAATAAAAGTAGTAAGTAGAAAGTCAAAAGTCGAAAGTAAAATTGCGAGAAACAAA
>JAEYZB010000228.1 GCA_023428205.1 Bacteroidota bacterium
GAAATATATACTATGCATCTAATGGCTAGGCGGGCATGGGCGGCCTGGATATTTTCAGAGCGCGCAAAACAAAAAAAGGATTTGATGAACCTGAAAATCTGAAATCGCCTATCAATTCGGGTGCTGACGATTTTGGCTATATTATTGAAAAATATAAACCGCAGAACGAAAATGACTCCATCCTTTCTGCAGGCTATTTTTCTTCCAATCGAAAAGGCGGAAAGGGCGGTGACGATATTTATCGTTTTGAAGAAAAATGGGTGAATTATTTTGTGCTGAAAGGAAAAGTGGTGGCAAAAAACTATGAGGATTCTGAAAATCCGGATAGCAAAGTGTTGGGGTTTGTGCCGTTGGAAAAAGTCATGGTGATAGTGCAGTCTGACATTGATAGTTTTTCCTTAGTTACTAACTCAGCCGGACTTTTCAGTACGCCATTGAAAGCAGAAACCAATTACAAACTCACCTACTACAAGCCGAATTATTTTGCGAAAAAAGAAGCCGTAACCACCAAAGGAAAACGCACGCAGGATTCCACCACAATCATCATTCCGGCTTATGCGGAATTGGAAAAGATTTTCCCGCAAAAAGAAATCGTGATTCCGAATATTTATTACGACTACAACAAAGCGACACTTCGCCCGGAATCAAAGGTGGTATTGGATTCTATTCTCACTTTTTTCAGTGATAATAAAGATTTGAAAATTGAAATCGGTTCGCATACTGATTCGCGTGGCAGCGATGAATACAATGCAAAACTCTCGCAAGAACGCGCGCAGTCAGTAGTCGATTATCTGATTGAAAAAGGAGTGGGGGCTGACCGCTTGACCGCGCACGGTTATGGCGAAACAAAGTTGATAAACAGTTGCGCCAATGGAGTGGAGTGCACAGAAGATGAACATCAGAAAAACAGACGGACTACGTTCCGCATTATCGGCTCGAAACAGGTGATAGAATCTGTAACGCCTGATGATGTGCGAACCGTTCCGAAAGAAGAAAAACAAGAATAGAATAATGATTCACCGTTTCGTAAAAATGACCTTTCGAAAGGAAGAAATTGAAAAGTTCAAAACAATTTTTGCCTCCAAACAAGCATTGATTGCGGGTTTTGAAGGTTGCGAAAGTGTAGATTTGCTGCAAGACAAACAGGACGAGCGCGTTTTTTTCACCCATTCCATTTGGCGGTCAGCGCAAGATTTGGAAAACTATCGCACCTCCTCATTATTTCGCACCACTTGGGCGGAAACAAAGCCGCTCTTTGACAGCAAACCCGAAGCGTGGTCAGTCGAAAAAGTGCTTGGCTGAAACAGTAAGAAACTTGCTTTTTCGGCATTTCTTTTACTCGTAATTGTTTAGTAAAAATCTACCTTTGCCCTCATGGGCAATAAAAACGGGAAGCAGTTATCAGCAACGGCACGCATAGAAGTGCGCTTCAATGAATGCGACCCGATGGGTGTGGTGTGGCATGGAAATTACATCAAGTATTTTGAAGAAGGACGCGAAGCGTTCGGCAAAAAATACAACTTTGATTATATGGATTTTTTTCGCAAAGGGGTTCTTACGCCTATAGTGCATGTAGAGTCTAATTACAAAAAACCGTTACGCTATAAAGATGTGGCATTGGTAGAAACTTCGTTTCACTTCACCGAAGCTGCGAAAATTATTTTCCATTATAAAATCTTTAACGAAGCGACCGGAGAGCTAGCCTGTTCGGGTAACACTATACAGGTTTTTGTAACGGATGGCAATATGGAATTGCTTTTGACAAGACCCGATTTTATTAATGATTGGCTAAAACAAGTCGGCTTGAAATGAACCCTGTGTATTGGATTAGTGATTGCGCCACAACTCCGCTTGCCTCTTCGAGCGAAGAAAACTATGCGCTGGTAAAACAAGGTAAGTCCTCCGTGGCAGTTTGTCCGTCCTTAGCTACAAGCGACAAACCATTTTATGCTTCGCTTTTTTCCGAAAATTCTTTTTCATCTGAAAACGATTTGACCTCGTTTGAATCTCTTTGTTTGCATAGTTTGCAAACAGCAATCGCTAAATCGGAGATTGATTTTTCTTCGGCAAAAACCATTTTCATTCTTTCTACTACGAAAGGGAATATTGAATTGATAAACGCTCCTGATGAGCGATTAAACTTACACGCTGCCGCAAATCGTATTTTAGCTAAAACAAAAATTGCGGCAGATATATTGGTCATTTCAAATGCCTGTGTTTCGGGTGTTTCGGCACTCATTACTGCGCAACGCCTGTTGGCAAACGGGAATTATGATACGGCCATTATTTGCGGAGCAGACAGAATTACTTCGTTTGTGGCAAGTGGCTTTCAATCGCTCTACGCAACAGCAGACAGTGTTTGCAAGCCGTATGATGCCTCGCGCAATGGAATCAATTTAGGCGAAGCTGCCGCTACGGTGATTTTATCCTCGAAAAAGCAATCGGATATTTTAGTCGGCAATGGCAGTGTGAGCAATGATGCGAATCACATTTCAGGGCCATCGCGTACAGGTGTTGAATTGGCGCAAGCGGTTCAAAACACATTGTCCAAAAACGAGGTTCATGCAGAAGAGCTTGCATTTATTTCTGCGCACGGCACAGCCACCGTTTACAACGATGAAATGGAATCTAAGGCATTTTCCCATGCGGGTTTATCGGCTATTCCATTACAAAGTTTGAAGCCGCACTTCGGACATACATTAGGTGCTGCGGGTGTTTTGGAATCAGCGATTTCAGTTCATGCACTGCGCGAAGGCGTGGTGTTGCCGTCTTTGAATTACGAACAATCGGGGGTAAGCGGAACAATTTTCGTGAACCAAAAACTTCTTTTCACAACTAAAAAATATGCACTGAAAACCGCTTCAGGTTTCGGTGGCGTAAATGCTTCTATCCTTTTTTCAAAAAACAATCTATCCTAAAAACCATGAGTACGATTGAACAAACAGACGTTTTAGTAATTGGCGCAGGACCTTCGGGAACGGTGGCTGCGGCTATCATCAAAAAAGCGGGCTTTGATGTCCGCATTGTAGAAAAAGAAAAATTTCCGCGCTTCGTGATTGGCGAAAGTTTATTGCCGCGTTGCATGGAAGCCCTTGAAGATTGTGGGTTTTTGCCTGCGCTGAAAGCCAAAGGATTTCAGGAAAAATTCGGAGCGAAATTCGTGGACAACGAAAGAGGAGTAATGGATTTTAATTTCAGCGAACAGTTTACAAAAGGCTGGTCGTGGACCTGGCAAGTGCCGCGTGCTGATTTTGATTTAACCTTGGCGGAAGAAGTGCAGAAAATGGGTGTGCCGATTGAGTTTGAAACGGCTGTAACGGCAATTGAATTTCACGGAACAGATTCTATAACCACCGTAAAAAACGAGCAGGGTGAACGTAAAATTGCTGCACGTTTTATTGTTGATGCTTCAGGTTATGGACGGGTAATTCCGCGACTATTTAATTTGGACAAACCCTCCAATCTTGCTCCGCGAAAAACACTTTTTACGCACATTCGCGACACACGAAGAAATAACTATGCTGAACCAAACCGTATTTTAGTTGTTGACCACGCGCCCGGAGTTTGGATTTGGTGTATTCCGTTTTCCAATGGAAATACGTCTTGTGGTTTTGTGGCACCTCCTGAGTTTTTTGATGGATTTTCGGGAACTCCCGAAGAGCAGTTTCGCGCGATGATTGCTTCCGATAAAAATATTTCGGAACGCTTTGCTGAGAGTGAATTTGTTTTTGAACCACGAACCATTCAGGCTTGGTCATCTACTACCGATAAATTTTACGGAGACGGCTTTGTGCTGACAGGTAATGTAACAGAATTTTTAGACCCAATTTTTTCATCGGGCGTAACATTGGCGACAGTTTCATCACATCGTGCAGCGCAGTTGGTGGTTCGAAAATTACAAGGCGAAAATATAGATTGGGAAGAAGAATATATGAAGCCGACCATGACCGGTGTAAATGTTTTCAGAACGTACGTAATGGCATGGTATGACGGCACGCTGCAAAAAATATTTTTTGCCGATGTTCAAAACTCGGTAGTGTTAGGGCAGATTTGCTCTGTTCTTGCGGGCTATGTTTGGGATGAAGAAAATCCGTTTGTCAAAAACCATGATACAGCACTTAATCGTCTTGTAAGGTTGATTGCCGTTGAGCAAAAAATGAAGGCATTAAATGCAATGGAAACACAGAAAAATGAGCAATAGTATCCCGCCATATTGCAAAATCAGAGACGGAAAACTCGTTGTAAACGGAGTGGAATTATTTCAGTCCGGTAGCGCGAATAGTGCATTTTTTCAGGAGCTATACGACTTGGCAGAACTTTCTTATCCGAAGTTTTTCAAAATGGATAATCAAAGTAAGTTAGCGCTGTTGGCTTCTGTTTTTTTGCTGAAGGATTTTGACAAAACACAATATGCACCGGAAGAATGGAGCGTGTTGCTTTCGTGCAAAAATGGAAGTTTGGACAGTGATTTGAAATACTGGGAAAGTACAGAAACTATACCAAGTCCTGCGCTGTTTATTTATACCTTGCCGAATGTGATGATTGGCGAAATGTGTATTCATCATGGATTTAAAGGCGAAACGAATTGTTTCGTGTCTGATAAATTTGACCCGGAAATCATGTTTCAACAGACGACAGCTTTATTGAAAAATGACGCTTCCGCTTGTATTTTTGGCTGGGTAAATTTTTTTCAAGGGAATTATGAAGCATTATTATTTTTAGGCGAGAAAGACAAAGAACAAACACATTCATCATCTATTCAAAACATCATAAACTGACATGCAAGAATTAATTAAAACGCTCAAACATCAGGTTGTAGAACAACTGAATTTGCAAAATGTAAAAGCCGAAGAAATAGGCGATGATCAGCCGCTTTTCGCTGCCGAAGGGCTTGGCTTAGATTCCATTGATGCACTGGAATTGATAGTGCTTTTGCAACAAAAATACGGTATTAAGCTGGCGAATCCGGAAGAAGGTCCGAAAGTTTTTTATTCGGTGAAAGCAATGGCAGAATACATCACGGCACATCAAAAGTAAAACGGTGTCAGAAAGAGTTTTTGTTGCCGGAAAGGGAGTCGTTTCGGCTTTGGGTATTGGCGTAGAGGCAAATAAAAAAGCGCTTTTACGTGGTGAAACGGGTATTGGGGCGATGCGTTTTATGCCCTCTGCTTATGCCGAAAAACTACCTGTAGCTGAAGTGAAACACACGAACGAAGAACTCGCAAAATTGGCGGACTTTGAGCCACATGTTTCGCGCACGGCATTGCTTTCTATGCTTGCCGCAAAAGAGGCCTTGGATAGCGCAAATATTCCGAACAAAGAAAATTATCGCTCCGCATT
>JAEYZB010000252.1 GCA_023428205.1 Bacteroidota bacterium
TTCGGGCGAATTATTAATACATCGTCTGTTGTGGCGCACTATGGAAATTTCGGCCAAGCAAATTATACGGCAACAAAAGGAGCCGTAGTCAGTTTTACTAAAACATTGGCGAAGGAATTAGGCCGACACAATATTACTGTAAATGCGGTTGCTCCCGGATTTATTGCGACAGACATGATTAATACGATTCCGGAAAGCGTGTTGCAAATGATAATAGCTAAATCGCCACTCGGAAGAGCGGGTAAAGCGGAAGATATAGCCTCCGCTTATGTGTTTTTGGCATCGCAGGAAGCAAATTATATTTCAGGGGCGGTGCTGAACGTAGATGGAGGCTTGACGTTTTAGCAAATGGGTGAAAAAAACGAGGAGGATATAAAACAAAAAAGGACTGTCGGGCGACAGTCCTTTTTTGTTTTAAAGTAGGAACTTAATTATTTGTTCACTTTTTTAGAAAGCTCAGTACCTGCTTTAAATTTAGCTACTTTTTTAGCTTTGATTTTGATTTCTTTTCCTGTGCGTGGGTTACGTCCTACACGAGCAGCACGTTTAGACACTGAAAAAGTTCCGAATCCTACTAATGTAACTTTATCTCCTTTTCCAAGTGCAGATGTTACTGCGCCTAAAAAAGCATCTAATGCATCAGCAGCTTGTGCTTTTGTTACTTTCGCGTCTTTCGCGATTTTGTCGATCAAGTCTCCTTTGTTTGCCATTTTTTTGTTTTTAAAAGAGTGAATAAAAAATTTTGAGTTGTGAAGATATGCGCAAATCCGTCATATTTCAAAGTTTTGATAAGATGTAATTGTTGATAACCCTTGTTTTCTCGGCTGTTTTTTAAAACAAGGATGCATAAATATTTAATAATAAATGAATTGCGAAAAAATCTTGTTCCCCAAAAAACTTTTTTTCTGTGGATAAATTGGCTGAAAAGCATTGTGAAACCCATTGATAGCAATGGGTTGGGGCTTTTCTTTCTTTCACGGTTTTTGTTTTGGGCGAAAAACATGCCTTAATATTATAGTGTCGGATTCGTAAAAAAGGGCGATTATTTGGCAAATACAAAATGTTAGTTAATTTGGCGGGCTGTGTAGAAGCTACTACACGGATAAAAGAGACAAATATTTTTTATTCAATAGTAACATAACCAAAAATATAATAGAAGAAAAATTATGCGAAAACTTTTACTCCTTGCCGTTTCGGTCTCTGTGTCTTTGAGCACATTTGCTCAGGATACGCACTTCTCCCAATATTATGCTTCACCACTTACATTGAATCCTGCCTTGGTAGGGAAGTTTGATGGTCTTTGGCGAGCTACCGCTATTTATCGTGGACAGTGGTTTACTCCGCAGGGTGTTCAACCTTATTCTACTGTTTCAGCATCGGCAGATTTTGGTTTGTTGAAAGGGAAAATGAAGGGAAATGTATTGGGTGTTGGCTTGGTCGTGACAAACGATTTGCAGAATTTTAGGAATGCAGGCGACAGCAAAAAAAGTATGATTAACCAAACTCGTTTAGGGTTATCATTGGGTTATACGCTTGGGTTGGGTAAAAATAAAAACACACAAATCTCCATCGGTTTTCAACCACAGTTAGAATTTGCGAAATTAGATTTTAATTATACCTTCCAACAAGGCTATCAGCCAGATTTAACGTACATTGATGCTAACAGTGGAGAGCAGGGACTTTCAGTGCCAAGTAAAACGACATTTAACCTGAGTGCGGGCTTGTTTTTTAATACCAAGCCTTTGGATTGGATGACATTTTATGGAGGGTACTCATTATTTAATGCGGTTCGTCCCGATTTCACATTGTTGTTTACAAGCAATTCTCTCGGCTATAAATACAAACGCCCTTTCCGCCATGCTGCGTCAATAGGATTCGAGTTTGAGGTGATAAAGAAACTCTTGATTATCCCAGGAGCATATTTCCAATATCAGGCAAAAGCAACGGAAACAGATTTGGGAATTACATTAGGATATAAAATGATAGATACAGAAGCAAAATCAGCTATTTTATTTTTGGGTTGCTGGGGGCGTTTAGGACGTGATATAATTCCTAAACTCGGATTTGAGTATAATAAGTTTCGCTTTAGCACAGCCTTTGATATCCGTTTGATGCAAATGCAGAAAGATGCTAAAGAAGTAGCTCGCGCAAATCAGCCCATGTCTTTTGAAATCAGCCTTTCGTATATCGGAGGTTTGGGTACAGCACCGAAAGAAGATGTTTTCTTATTTAGTCCTCGTTTTTAATCATTATAAAACCTTTAAGCACAAAGTTCAAGATGAAAAAATTAATCATTGCACTATTTCCTCTAATCGTATTTACTGCCAAGGCACAGGAAGAGAGTGGAGAGGAGGTCACGACAACAGAGACGACCACAAATTCTTCTGCTTCGGAAGAAACTCCGAGAGAGCGTCAAAAAGTTCAGAAGTTTCCTAAGTTGAGTACTAGTAAAAAGAAAAAAATTGCGGCTGAATTAGTAAAGGCGGGAAGCTATTACAATGCTGCGGAGTATTATGA
>JAEYZB010000033.1 GCA_023428205.1 Bacteroidota bacterium
AAAATAGCAACCTTTTTGGGGACAGAGGACACCATTTTATATGCCGCAGCGTTTGATGCAAACGGGGGTGTTTTTGAGCCTTTGTTCGATGAGAATGATGCCATAATTTCTGATTCGCTCAACCATGCTTCTATCATTGACGGAGTGCGGTTATGCAAAGCCGTTCGCTATCGCTATGCGAATAATGATATGGCAGAATTGGAGAAATGTTTACAACAATCGCAGGCGCAAAAAAATCGCATTATCGTTACCGATGGCGTTTTTTCAATGGACGGTTATGTAGCGCAGCTAGATAAAATATGTGTACTTGCGGAGCAATACAACGCACTCGTAATGGTGGACGAAAGCCATGCTACCGGCTATATCGGCAAAGGGGGACGCGGTACAATTGAGTTGCGAAATGTGATGGGGAAAGTGGATATTATCACCGGGACTCTTGGTAAGGCATTGGGTGGAGCCATGGGAGGATTCACTACCGGCAAAAAAGAAATCATTGATTTGCTTCGTCAGCGTTCGCGGCCATATCTTTTCTCAAATTCATTAATGCCTTCGATAGTTGGAGCCTCCATTGCAGTAATAGATTTATTAAGTGAAAGTACAGCTCTTCGCGACAAATTGGATTGGAATATTCAATACTTCAAAAAAGGAATCAGTCAAACGGGTTTGAAAATTTTGAATGGTGATTCGGCAATTGTTCCGGTGATGCTATATGATGCAAAACTCGCGCAACAATTCGCAAAAGAATTATTGAACGAAGGAATTTATGTTGTCGGCTTTTTCTTTCCTGTGGTTCCGAAAGAGCAAGCGCGAATTCGAGTTCAACTTTCCGCTGCACACGAAAAAGAACATTTGGATAAAGCGATTGCCGCGTTTGAAAAAGTCGGAAAGCGTTTAGGCGTTATCGTCTAAAAAATGTTGCATCTTATCTTTGATTCCCCAATGGGTCATTAGTGCATTGAATGCGCACAACGCTGCACAGAATAGCAAACTCAGGTAGCCCTTGATGGAAGAGAAATTGAAATCACCTTCCCAAAGTTGATTGATTTTTTTGAATTGAAATAGCGCATCTTCTAGTAAAAAATCATCAAGCACTACGAATAGTGCGTAAATCGCGAATGTGAAAATGTACATTGCAATTCGCACTTTTTGCGCGCTCATGGAATACACATTGCTCAAAATAATCAGCCCCATAAAGCCGATGTGCAAGAAAAAAATCAACATAGATTCATAGTCTTGAAATCGTTGCATTTTGTCTTCTGCCATGCCGGTTTCATGAAAGGACTTGATGGCTTTGTAGCTCAAAAAAGCACAAAGTAGAATAATCGCTGTCGCCAATCGCCAATACAATTTCCGTACTTTAAGCGGTTCGAATTTCAGCCCGCTGACAGAAGATACGGAACGCTTATAAACCGTTCCCATCATAATTCCAATCAACGTAATCAATATGTAAATGATAATGGTAAACATATTTTCTATTCGTTATCTTCTGCTCTGTCATTTAATGGTTGCGGTAATTGTTTAGATGCCTTTAATCCTAATTTTCGCATGTCCTCTGCTTTTTTGACAAGGTTTCCGCGCCCCTCACTCAATTTTTTCATTGCTTCGGAATATGTTTTCTTGCTTTCGTCCATTTTTTGTCCGACCTTGATCAGGTCTTCGGTGAACGATACAAATTTATCGTAGAGCTCTGCGCCTTGTCGCGCAATTTCTACTGAGTTCTGATTTTGATATTCTTGTTTCCAAATATTAGCAACGGTACGCAATGTGGCAAGCAAGGTTGAGGTAGAAACGATGATAATGTTTTTATCAAAGGCATCGTTATACAATTCATTGTCGTTGCTAACGGCTAAGGCAAAGGCGGATTCTATCGGTACAAAGAGTAGCACAAAGTCCGGGGTTTTGATGTCGTACAATTTATGATATTCTTTCCCGCTCAGCCCTTTTACGTGTGTACGAAATGACAAAATATGTTCTTTCAAAAACAAAACTTTTTGCGCTTCATCGTCACTGGACATGAATTTTTCATAAGCCGTAAGACTTACTTTTGAGTCTACAATCAGCGTTTTGCTATCAGGTAAACGCACCAACACATCGGGTTGTACGCGGCTACCATTTTCATTTATGAAAGATTGTTGTACTTCGTATTCGCGTCCTTTTTCCAGTCCTGATTTCTCCAAAATTTTTTCTAAAATCATTTCGCCCCAATTGCCTTGCGTTTTATTGTCGCCTTTCAGCGCGCGCGTCAAATTCAAGGCTTCGTTGCTCATGCGATGGCTCATGTCGGAAAGCTGTTTTAGCTGTTCGCGTAATGCGCCTCGCTCTTTTTCGGTTTGTAAATGAGTCTCGCTTACACGCTGTTCATATTCACGCAACCGATCTTTTAACGGGTCTAAAATCGCTTTCAGTACGTCATCGTTTTTCTGTACGAACTTTTGCGATTTTTCATCTAAAATTCGGTTGGCCAAAAGTTCGAAATCTTTCTGCATTTTCTGTTGTAGCAATTCCAATTCTTCTTTTTGTCCTTGTAGTTTTTCCTGTAAATTTTTGTTCTCCGTTAATGAGATAGAGAGCCTATTCGCCAATTCATCGTGGCGTGTTTTTGTGGCTTGCAGCTCTTGTTTGGTTATTTCGTGCAATCGCTCGGTGCTGCGTTTTTGTTCGTTCAATACCGCTAACTGGGTTTGGTTTTTTGCCTTTGTCAGCAACATATAAACCAAAACGCCCGCTACTGCGCCAATTAATAATCCAACGACAACCGCTACAACTTCCATAGTTGCGCAAGTTAGAAAAAATATGAGGTTATAGAAGTAATACGAGAAGAGAGACGTGTTGCTTCTATCTCAATTAATGTTCTAATCGATAAATCTTTTCGGCATGTTTATACACCCATTCTTTACTCAAACTTTCTTCTTTTGTTTGATGATTTACATATAAATGCATTTGGTCGGTATAGTGTTTTGAGCCTTCTTTGTTGCTTGAGCCATAAGGCGAAACGGTTCTTATGATTGGTCCGTCTTTTGTGAATTTAGCGAGTAAAATAAAGGTTTCTCCTAACCAAGTTTTTCGTTGGCCTTTGCCGTGAGGATTGCCATATTTCGCATTCCACATATCGGGTCCGCCATTAGTCGGCAAATCAACGTCTCCGCGAATGTGACGCTGGTAATCGCCTAAAGGGATATTCAGTTTGCCGTGATGTTCCAAGAAAAACTTTTTTACTTCTTGGATGGTTGTTATGTACATTTCTGTTTTGAGTTTTAAATCATTGCGGTATTTCGCTTCCATCTCTCCGCCCGATTTGTCGTACATGCGGTACATCACTTCATATACAAATGCAGCATTGGTGTCAACAACGGCTCCTTCTTTGTTCCATTGTTGCATGGTGCGAATAGCATCAGCAATATCAGGGTATGTTTCCGGCTTTAAGCTGTATAAATCGCTAATGTCAAAATTGCGAAGGAAAACGACTTTTTCGGGAAGGCGACTATCATATTTTATTTTCAGAAAATCGTCCCACGTCACTTTGTCGTATTGGGAGATATTTTCATAGAATCTTCTGCTTCGGATGTTTTCCAACGTGTCGTAACCAATATTCAAATTGACTTCTCCCACTTTCGGGTTTTCTTCCGGAGCCGTGATTTGATACGAAGTTTGATTCGTATTAAACACATAACCACTCTTTGGATTCAGCCTTTGCAATAACGAATCTTGAGGAAAAAATTCTGTCCACAAGGTTTTTTCTGTATTTCCGGGAACGGTGCCCTTCCAGTCGTATCCTTCCGCGCGTTTCGGCATTGTTCCGTTGCTGATTATGAAAATGGTATCATACTTGTCTCCATAAATAATGTTTTGATTAATGATTCCCTGCATATCCAATGCTTTTCGGAACTCCGTATAATTTTTAGCTTTGTTCATTCTAAACCATTGTTCAGGGGCTTTAACGGTCATATTAGATGCGAGTCGCATCGCAAAAATTCCTTTTTTGTTTACAATAGTTGCTCCGTATTTACTCCACCAAATTTTCTTTTTCAGTTTCAGGATAAATTTGTGTTTTTCGGGGTGCTTTGCAAGATTCACCGCCAACTTTGCTTTGCCTTTTTCCAGCGGATAGGAAACGCCATCTACTAAATAATTCCCTTTTTTCTTCGGGTCTGCCTGCAATTGAAAAATGTCAATTGCGTCAAATCCGTTTATGGTATGCGCCCAGCCTAGATTTTCATTCACTCCGTGGAAAATGGTAACGCCACCGTGAAAGGTTGACCCCAACATATTCCAACCTTCCTCGCTTTGTACATGCGCTTCGTACCATGATAACGGACCTTCAAGCGGTTGATGAGAATTTACATCAAGAAAAACATTTCCGTCTGCTGTCTTGTTAGCGTTCATCGCCAATCCGTTTGAGCCACGACCCGTTTCAGCAAAAGGGACTTCCGGTGCGGTGCCGGAAACTAAGGAATTCAATGCTCCATCAACTCCGGTCATTAGCGCCATTGCCAGCATATAGCCACTTAAAAAATCTTGCGGTTTGACAGGAAACGCTTGTTTTACTAATACCTCTTCCGGATGTTTTTCTGCATATAAATTTCCTGCTGCAGCACCGGCTTCCAATATTTTTTTAAATTCCGGTGAAACATCTTTTTCGTAGCGCTCATTTATGGTTTGCTGCACCCGGAGCAGTTGCACTGCATAATCAATTTTTGCGCCATCAGGCCCGATATTGCGACCTAACATTCCTCGCGCAATAAGAAGAACAAACTGTAATGTTTTGAAGTCATCTTCGCACTCGGCCCATACCAAACCATAAGCACAGTCGGCATCTGTTTTCCCGAAAATGTGTGGAACCCCAAAGCTGTCGCGCACGATTTCCACACTATATTTGGGCGTTTTTTGCGAAAAAGAAAAGCTGGAAATCAGTATCAAGAAAGAAAGAAAGAATCCTTTAAGCATAATAATTGGTTTTGTTTTGGTAATGATAAAAAACGGTTAATCATTAAAAACAACAACTCAATTAACGTGCATTTTTTGCCGTTCAACGTTAATTATTCACGTAGTGAAAGCGCAATCGGACGCTCAAAACTTTCTTCCAATGAGATGAGTGTTTCGGTCCGATTAATGCCATTTATTTTTTGCAACTTATCATGTAGTACCCTGCGCAAATGGTCGGTATCGGAACAAATGATTTTTAAAAACAAACTGTAATTTC
Organism: Bacteroidota bacterium; assembly: GCA_023428205.1. GTDB lineage: Bacteria > Bacteroidota > Bacteroidia > Chitinophagales > LD1 > CALAYL01. The sequence continues at coordinate 5,201 of JAEYZB010000033.1, forward strand.
CTGTCGTGTAATGACACGAAACCACTTCGTTTATTTTTTTCAACTCTTTCACTACACTGTCATATTGATCGGACTTATTGAGGTACACCCCGATAAAAGCAATCACATCTAAGCCTAATTTTTTTGTGTTCAGTTGAATTTGTGGTGGACGCGTGATGCCGAGTTTTTCCATTTTCTTCATGCGCACATGAACTGTTCCCGATGATACGTACAATTTTTCGCCAATTTCAGTATAAGGAGTGTTGGCGTCTTTGAGCAACACGTTTAAAATGCCTAAGTCGGTATTATCAATTTCGTAATTGAGTGCCATTATTTTGCTGTTTTTTTGTGATAAACTCAAAATTAGCACTAAATTTTAAACGAAATGTATTTTTTGTCTTAATTCATTACGTTTTTTACAAAGTAATCATTGCTTATTTATCTTTGCGTCAAAATTGTTGGGTGATGGAATAGGTAGTAATATCCGCTCCATTCTCAGGACGGGAAAGCAAACATAAGTTTTGAAACATACTTTCCTATGCAGGTTCGACTCCTGCTCCAACAGCACTAAAGATGGTTTGGTTTTGGTTTCGTGAAACGGTTGAGTGAAAGCTCAACCTTTCGCGTTTTTAAGCGAAAGGGGCGATGCTTCGGCAAGCTCAGCAACCAAAAACGAGCAAGAATTTGCTCGTTTGCCAAAAATCAGAAACACATTATGCTAATTAAATTATCAAAGCTAAATATATTAGTCTATTTTTGGTGTATGGAAAATAATTACATCAAAAGTCGCGGTGCTCAGGTAAATCCAACCAACCGCTTCATTAAAAAAGAAGTGCAGAAATATTATGATGATCTGCCAACACACGATGAGCGGGAAGATCTCGCATTGCACAATGCGAAAACGAAGTTCATCGAAGTTTTCCCGAAAACGATTTTAAATAAAGTTACGAGTCCTGACATCGGTCCGGCTTGGAGTATGAATCCGTATCAGGGTTGCGAACACGGCTGCACGTATTGCTATGCGAGAAACTCTCATGAATATTGGGATTACAGCGCAGGAATGGATTTTGAACAAAACATTTTGGTGAAAAAATCTGCTCCAAAATTGCTCCGCGAAGCATTGAAAAATCAGAAGTGGAAAGCCGATGCTATCATGCTCGCAGGAAATACGGATTGCTATCAACCTGCGGAGCGAAAATTTGGAATCACTCGCGAACTGCTCGAAGTGTTTTGGGAATTTCGCCATCCTGTGGGTGTGATAACAAAGAACAGTTTAATAGAGAGAGACGTTGATATTCTGCAGAAACTCGCTTCCGAAAATTTGGTGCGCGTAACACTAAGTCTGACGACCTTAGACGAAGATGTGAAACGTATTTTAGAACCGCGCACTTCGTCCGTTCGTCATGTACTACGAACAATAAAAGAATTAAGTAACGCAGGAATTGGCGTGAACGTAAATATGGCTCCAATCATTCCCGCCATCAACGACCACGAAATTTTTGAGTTAGTCAGAACCGTCTCAGAAGCAGGAGCAAGTTCGGTGAACTACACCATTGTTCGTTTGAACGGACAGCTCGCGCAAATTTTTGAAGATTGGATTATGAAAAATATGCCCGATAGAGCTAATAAGGTGTTGAACAGAATTCGTGCAATGCATGGAGGCAAACTAAACGATTCGCAATATGGAAGACGGATGGGGGGCGAAGGCGAATGGGCGGAACTTATCAAAAGACAATTTGCCATGGCGCGATTAAAATTTTTGCAAGGGAAAAGTTTGCCAAAACTGAATTACGATTTGTACGAACAGTACCGAGGCGGACAAATGAAGTTGTTTTAAACTATAAACTTCCCACTAGTGTTTCCCATTGTTCCGTAACAGTTGCCAATTCCTTTTTCAACTTTTCATAATTGGCGAAAAATTTCGTGTCGGCTGTCAGTTTTTCGTATTGCTCGGAGCTTTGCAACTGCGCATCAATGTCGGCAATCTGTTTTTCTAATTTTTCAATTTGAATTTCCAGTTGCCCAATTTGTTTTTTGAGATCCTGTTGCGTGTCCGATTTGGTAGCGGAGTTTGTCGAAGATTTCACCTCTTGTTTCACTTCTTTCGGTTTATCCACTTTCTCAAAAGCGCGCATACTATCTACTTTTTTGCGCTCCATAAATGCGTCAATTCCTTCCAGATGTTCTTTAATTCCGTCCGGTGTAAATTCCAATAATCTATCCGTCAAGCCCGACAAGAAATCTCTATCGTGTGAAATAACAAGCACCGTTCCTTCAAAGTTTTTCACGGCATTTTTCAAAATTTCTTTTGACACCAAATCCAAGTGATTCGTGGGTTCGTCTAATACTAAAAAGTTGCGTGGCTCCAAAATCAAACGACATAACGCCAAGCGCCCTTTTTCTCCACCCGAAAGTACTTTCACTTTTTTATAAACGTCATCGCCTGTGAAAAGGAAACAGCCGAGCAAGTCGCGGAGCTTTGTTCGAATGTCGCCCACAGCCACTTTATCAACCACTTCCAAAACCGTATCATTTCCATCAATGGTATCCGCTGCGTGCTGGGCATAGTAGCCAACAGTTGTGTTGTAGCCAAGCGTAACGGTTCCGCTATCAGGCGTAATGTCGTTTACGAGCATACGCGAATAAGTCGTTTTACCCATTCCGTTTTTGCCGATGAGCGCTACTTTTTCGCCACGTATAATTTCGATGGATTGTTGGTCAATCACTTTTTTCGGTCCATACGATTTCGATAATTTATCGGCCGTAATCACTACTTTCCCTGAAGGTTGCGCCACAGGGAAACGCAAATTCATCGCGAAAACTTTATCTTCTTCCACTTCAATTCGATCCATTTTGTCGAGCTTCTTCACGAGCGATTGCGCAAAAGTTGCTTTACTTGCTTTGGCGCGGAAACGTTCAATGTTTCGTTCGATTTGCGCGATTTCACGTTGCTGATTTTTCGCTGCATTTATCTGGCTTTCGCGTCTTTCTTCGCGCAAAAGTTTGTACTGTGTATAGGGTACGTTGTAGTCTTCCACATCGCCACCGCCCACTTCAATGGTGCGATTCGTGATATTGTCCAAAAACGAACGGTCGTGCGAAACCATTACAATTGCTCCGTTGTAATCTTTCAAGAATTTTTCGAGCCACATAATAGAATCAATATCCAGGTGATTCGTAGGCTCATCGAGTAAAATCAACTGCGGTTTTTGCAACAAAATCTTCGCGAGTTCCACACGCATTTGCCAGCCTCCCGAAAGGTCTTTCATTGCTTTGCTGAAATCTGCTTCCGCAAAACCCAAGCCTTTCAAAATGCGTTCCGTTTGTTCGTCAATGCCGCTTGTGTCGTGCATTTCCAAAAGATGTTCCGCATCCTGCAACTCGTTGATGAGTTCCATGTAGCTGTCGGTTTCGTAGTCGGTGCGCGTTTCCAAATCGTGTAAAATTTGGTCGCGTTTCGCTTGCAAATTCACGGCTACTTCAAACGCCAATTTCGCTTCCTCCACCACCGTGAGCTTCGACTGATAGTGCAACTCTTGCGGCAAATAACCGATAATCGTTCCTTTCGGCAACATCACATTGCCTCCGTCTAATGGCTGAATGCCTTTCAGCACTTTCAAGAGCGTAGATTTGCCTGCACCATTGCGGCCTACCAAACCGATTTTATCCGTTTCATTTATCAAAAACGAAACTTCGTCAAACATTACACGTCCGCTGAAATGCAGCGATATATTAGAAATTGCTATCATAAGAGGGCGCGAATATACGAATCCTGCTCGTTTTTTCAGCCCACTTGCAAACCCCGCGAAAAAATGGACAAAAGAGAGGTTTTTTAGAAACGAATTATGTTGTCCACGATATAGATAATTCCGTTCTCATCTTTCAAAACATTTCGCGGGTATAAGTCGGAAACGATGTATTCATCACGTCTAAACGTATATTCATTTATTTTCTCAAAACCAATAGCGAGCATAAAGTCCGCGATTTCTTGTTCCGTTGCGGGCATTGCGTTCGGTACATAATCTTGTTTCAGAATTACTTCAACGTAAGGGGTTCGTTTTGAGCCATTATCAAAACCTGTAAAGCCGATTAACTCATATTTCGTTTCGGGAAACAAAAGGTTGTGCGCTTTTACTTGCTTAAGCAGGGTAGAAACAAGAAAATTAGTGTTGAATAAATTGTTGCTTTTGTAGAGTGCGCCTGTTTCAGCATTGATAGCAAGTGTGTTTTCGTTGCCTCCGCCTTTCATCGGAACGCCAAGCGTGTATAGGTCTTCTATCCAAAGATTATTAGCTTTCGCAAAGTCAAAAACTATGCGCTTTTCAAGGTCGGCTTTTGCGTGTCTGTCGAGTTGCGCAAGATTTCCTCTTGTACTTTTTTCAAGTTCAACGGCAATTTCCGCTCGGATAACGCTTTCATCGCGCGTTCCCAATTTTTTCGGTGTGCTTCGTTTAGAATCTGCATTGTTGTCGTTTTTCACAGCCAAAAATAAAAATTATTTCGCCAAACTTTTATTGCATTCCTCAATATACTCCAACACATTTTCCTTGCCGAAGCGTTTTTCGGAAGAAGTAACAAATTGTAACGGTAACTCTCCCCATGTTTTCAAAAGCTCTTTTTGGAAATTTTGAATGTTTTTGAGCATTTCGGGTGATTTCGGTTTGTCGTTTTTTGTAAAAATAATAGCAACCGGTAATTGATTTGCGCCTAACCAATTGACAAATTCCAAATCAATTTTTTGGGGAGCAATGCGCGAATCAATCAGCACAAAAACGGTTACGAGTTGTTTCCTGTTTTTCAGATAATAGCGAATAAACTTTATCCATTCTTCGCGTTTGCTTTGTGAAATTCGGGCGTAGCCGTAGCCCGGCAAATCCACCAAATGCCAAGTGTTATTGATTTTGAAAAAGTTTATTGTCTGTGTTTTGCCGGGGGTGGAAGAGACTTTCGCTAAATCTTTTTGATTCGTGATGTAGTTGATAAGAGAAGATTTCCCCACATTCGAGCGACCAATAAATGCGTACTCCGGAACTTCTTCTTTTGGGCAACTTTCTTCTTTTACGAATGAACCCATAAACACCGCATTCGTGTTTTTGTCGTGCAAGCGATTACTGCTGTTTCGTTCGGAAGCGATGCCTTTTCTGCTTTTTAATAACATGAGTATTTTGTGTGTTTAACGGGTTTACTGCTGCGAAGAAAAGAAATTCGCGCTTACCATTGTGTAACGACATGCACTCTTGCATCCGGCAGAGAGACACTTAATTCATAATCTGCCAATGTAGAAACCACCGGAGCATGGAGAGAAGAAGGGTTAAATACACTCAAAAAATTCAATCGTGTGCGGCTAACTTCCTCCATTTGATTGGGAAAATGTTGTGTTGTGTATGTTGCGGCTACGGGAATAGAGTTGTTGCTGTAATGCCAAACACCGTTAAGAATCGGGTAGCTGTTTTCATTATTTGGTTGAAAAAAACGAGCAGGTTCACTCACGACTCCCGTAAAGAGAATCCATTGAACATTCAATGCTCGAAACGAAGCGTCTAACGCAGAATCTTGGGTAACAATCCGGTCTAAGTCCACGCGAATACGCAATCCGTTATCAGTCGTATTGTAGAAGGCTTCCACGCTTTCGGCATTCGCATATACGATACGGCCGCTGTTGTTTTTAAAGACGAGATTCGCACGGCTCAACGGAAGTTGTGCTTGAACCGTTATGGTCAAGATACTCACAAGAGCAGAAAGAAAGAGTAATTTTGATTTCATAATCCCCACATTTACCGAACTAAAGTACGAATATATTTCAAAAGAGTTGCTCTCATTGTCCTCAAAGGGGTTTATTTCAATAATGTAACATTCCCTTTCACCGAAAACTTTTCGTTATTTACGCAATAACCTTCAATGTAATAACCAAACACAGAAGGGTCTAAAGGTTTGCCGTTAAACGTGCCGTCCCAACCGTCATTCAGGCTATTTGATTCAAACATTTTCTGCCCCCAACGATCATACACTGCAATGGTTACTTTCTGAATTTCGTAGCCGCGCACATACCATACATCGTTTTCGCCATCGCCATTTGGCGTAAACGCATTCGGCACAAACAATCCTCTGTCGCTGCAGGGTGTGCGCAATACGACCACCATAGTGGACCGTTTCAACTTGCAGCCGTTTGTGTCGGTAGCGGTAAGTGTAAATATTCTTGTCTCTCTCGGAAACGCCAAGGGGTTTGGAATGTTCAAATTACTCAACGACACATCGGTGTCCCAGAGAAAATCAATGATGCTGCTGTCATATATCGAAGTGATTTGCGAAGTATCTCCAAAAGTAATCGTATCAGGCTCTGCAAAAACGCTTACATCGCCCAAGCTGGAAGCCACTTGTACAAAAACAGAATCATAATACACACACCCGTTTTGATCCGTTGCAGTAACATAAAATGTAGTGTCTGTAGTCGGCAAAACTGTTGGATTTGCGGTATTCGCTCCCGAGGCAATCAAGTCAATCGGCTGCCAAGAATAGGTTACGGTATTTGCAGCATTAATGTGCGTTGCGGAGAGCATAAGAGTATCGTTCGGACACAGTACTGCTCCTCCGGTAGTGTTTATGGAATCTGAAAAAACAATTACTTGTTGTTTCAAGGTGTCTACACAATAATCGTGAGAGTAATACAAGGTATAAAGCGTATTCGTATTGGTGCTCGAAAATGGATTTGATACATTCGGATTGCTCAATGCTGATGAGGGAATCCAAGTATATGTCGCATTGGGATCTATAGACGGAGCAATGCCAATTTGCACAGAATCATTTAGACAAACCGAAACGGTAGGCAAGGTGTCGCTTTGCGAAATATTGATGATCACGGTTTTGGTAATGGAATCGGTGATGTTGCAGCTCAGCGGGTCGTTTAAGCGCAATGTAACTTGATATGTTCCGGGTTCTGCGTAGGTATGTGTCGGATTTGCTAAGTTGGAAGTGTCTCCATCGCCAAAATTCCAGTGATAGGTTGTGCTTCCACTTACCAAATTGCTCAAATTGTCAAATGGCACATTCACTCTCGAACAACCGCGTACACCAAAATCAGCAATCACAGCAGGCAAATCCAAATCAAATTTAAACACTAAATTATTGCAGTTCGGGCTTTGATTTGTCGGAGAAACACAGTTTGCGGGAAAGGTTGGAAAATTGCTCGTGGCGCCACAACTTGCACACACCGATTGGTACACGACTCCTTTGCGGTCAAAGCGACTCGTTCCTCCATCTACGTGATCCGCTTCTCCATTACCACCAATAAAGGTGGCATACTGTAAAGCCGAAGCATCATCACGGAGCACCATTAAATAAAAATCGTGATTGTCCGTAGTGGATTGATAGGTGCCGGGAGTTACATCTAAACCCGATGTCCCCAACACATTTGCCCAGCCGGCATAACTATTTACATTCGGACTTCCCCAACCGCTTGCGTAAATACTATTGCATATATCTACCAAAAACGCGGTAGGCGAAATATCTGCCACACCCACTCCGCGCCCAAACGATGTGGACCAATCCCAGTTTGTCAAATCATTGGTGAATTTTGTGATGAACTGCCCTCCATTCGGTTTATTATATGCGGCATTAAAAATAAAATTTGTTTGACTGCTATCACATTGTCCGAACACAAACACATCACCATTACGATTCAATTCCACAAAATAAATTTGGTCGTAACGAAAAAATCCCTGAAAGGATGTTGCGTAAATCGTATCAGCATCTTTTCCGATGTGATAAATCCAACCGTCTGTCAGCCCACCTCCGTAAATTTTTTGCCTGCCGATTCCGGGAACAGGAAAGTCCGGAGAAGCGGTTCCTCCTACAACATAAATACTGCTGTCGCGCCCGAACGCTACAGAGTATGCCGCGTCATCATTTGCTCCACCAAATTTTACGCTCCATATCACACTGTCGAGCATGGGTGTTAGTTTGGTGATACAGGCGTCAGCATCTGTGCCCGTAGAAGCCGTAAAAATCGTGTCCGTTTGCGGATAGTTTTGCGAACGAGTGGTAGTGGCAATTACAATATTCCCGTCAGGGGCAATGTCAATTTCTCCGCGCACTTCATCCGCGTAGTTGTGGCGAGTAGTCCCTTGT
>JAEYZB010000045.1 GCA_023428205.1 Bacteroidota bacterium
AACGCCTTCCCATTTTAACCGCGCAGGGGTGATGAATGCGGAAGTTGTCGGTGGAAATTTATCCATACTCTATAGCATTACCGGAACACGCAGCGGCTTTGACCCAAGCGGAAAAATTTTGTTTCTAGAAGATTTGGACGAATACTTATATCACATTGACCGAATGATGCTGAATTTGAAACGCAGCGGAAAATTGAGCCATCTCGCAGGCTTGCTTGTTGGCGGATTTTCGGATATGAAAGACAATCAAATTCCATTCGGCAAAACAGCAGAAGAAATCATCGCAGAGCACGTGGCGGAATATAATTATCCTGTTTGTTTCAATTTCCCTGCGGGACATATCGTAGAAAATCAGCCGTTGGTTTTGGGAAGAAAGTTGAGAGTGGAAGTTAAAAGTGTTTAATCCCTTTACATTTTTTCACGCTAGAACCCATAATCGTTTTGCATATTTGATTCCCGTTAATCTATATTTTCACTGTATGAATCGTTTTTTGTTATTCCTCTTTTCGCTTATTAGTTTTTCATCAATCGCGCAAATCGTTAATCCTGTTCATTGGAATTGGAAAGCCGAACAAATCGGGGCGAACGAATACAAATTGATTTTTACTGCAACTATTGATGCAGGTTGGCACACCTATTCGCAATACCAAGGCAATGAGGGCGCGGTGCCGACTACATTCACATTTGAAAAAAACAAGGATGTAGAACTCATTGGAAAAACATCGGAAACTTCGCCAAAGGTTCACGAAGGAATGGACGATGTTTTTGGTGTGATACAAAAGTCGTTTGAAGAAAAAGCGGTGTTTGAGCGCAAAGTAAAAGTGAAAGCCAACACTACACTCAAAGGCTCGGTGGAATATATGGTGTGTGATGACAAAATTTGCTTGCCACCAACTACAGTAGATTTTTCGTTTGACTTGAAAGTGGGCGAAAAAAACGAGGAGACTGTCGAAATTTCAATCACAAAAACAGATACAATCAACCAATCGCAACCAACAACCAACGCTTCGACAAGTTCAGCGACCGGCAACCAGCAATTATCCCCGTACTACCAACACTTTTTCGACAAAGAAAAATTAGGCACAGTTGCAGCCGAGTGTACTGCGAAAGAAGAAGAAATCACGACATGGCTCGCATTTTTGTTGGGATTTGGCGGTGGATTACTCGCACTTTTCACTCCTTGTGTATTTCCAATGATTCCACTGACGGTGAGTTTTTTCACGAAACGAAACGAAAATAAAACGAAAGGAAAATTTGAGTCGGTGTTTTACGGACTTAGTATTATGCTAATTTTCCTGTTGCTGTCATTGCCGTTTTTGATTTTCAATTTATCACCCAACACACTAAACGCTATCGCCACCAACATTTGGGTAAACTTATTTTTCTTTCTCATCTTCATCGTTTTTGCATTTTCATTTTTCGGATATTATGAAATCACATTACCGTCATCATTCGCCAACAAAGTAGATAGTGCAAGCAACGTTGGTGGTTTAGTTGGCATATTTTTAATGGCGCTCACGCTCGTAATTGTCTCGTTTTCGTGTACAGGACCGATACTCGGAACACTCCTCGGCTCAATGGCAACCGCGCCAAACGGCAAATTGAATTTAGTAGTCGGAATGACGGCTTTTGGACTCGCGATGGGTTTACCATTTACCCTATTCGCGTTTTTCCCCAATTTACTGAAAAGCTTGCCGAAATCAGGCTCTTGGATGGATTCGCTGAAAGTCGTTCTCGGTTTTGTAGAATTGATTTTGGCATTGAAATTTTTATCAAATGCTGATTTGGTAGGACATTGGGGCATTTTGAAACGCGAATTATTTTTGGCGTTGTGGGCGATTTTAGGGCTCGCCATTGTGTTGTATCTGGTAGGGGTTCTGAAAATGAAGGGCAACGAAAACATCAAACGCGTCTCTATTGTACGGTGGTTTTTCGTGATGTTTTTTGCAGGTTTTACGCTTTATTCCGCAAGTGGTTTGTTTGGGAATCCGTTGTCATTGTTCAGCGGATTTTTACCGCCTAATTATTATTCGTTTGCGAAAAAACAGACGAACTGCCCAAATGAGCTTTCTTGTTTCCACGATTATGATGAAGGTTTGGCATACGCAAAAGCACACAACAAACCCATTCTGTTGGACTTCACCGGCTACAACTGTGCAAATTGCAGACGAATGGAAGAGAATATTTGGACAGAACCAAACGTCTATAAAACAATCAACGAAAATTATGTTTTGATTTCATTATATGTGGATGACTACGAAAAAAAATTACCGGATTCTATGCAATACATTTCTCCATTTACCGGAACATTGCGCACGTCATACGGACATAAGTGGAGCGACTTTCAGGCGATTTGCTTCAACACCAACACACAACCGCAATATGTGTTGCTTTCGCCTGATGAGCGAATGCTGAATACTCCTTGGAAAGGCTACGATGCTGATGCCGAAAAGTATTTGGAGTTTTTGCAATGCGGGTTGAATGAGGTGAATAAATAGTACTACATTTACTCAATGAAATACTATGCGCTAATTTTTTTCTTATTCCTCATCTCTTTTGCGCAAGCACAAAAAGGACGCGATGAAGCCTTGGCGAAAAGCTATTTTGAAAATGGCGAGTACGAAAAAGCAGCTGCGCTTTACAATGCTTTATGGGAAAAAAGTGAACAGCAAGACGAATTTTACCAACCGCTCCTGAGAAGTTTGTATGCGCTGAATAAATATGAAGATGCCGAAAAAATAATTCGCAAACAAATCAAACGACAATCGGAAAACCTTCGCTACCAAATAGATTTAGGCGATGCACTGGCTAAAAAGAAAGATGATGCAGGAGCAAAAAAACAATTTGAAAAAGTCATTAAAGATTTACGCGCAAACGATGCAGAAATACGACAAGTGGCGAATGCATTTCATGATTTACTGTTGGTGAATTACGAAATTTTGACTTACGAAAAGGCGAACAAACTCTTTAATGGCCGCATTGATTATTCACCTGAACTCGCAAGCGCCAATATGAGCCTGGGCAATTA
>JAEYZB010000052.1 GCA_023428205.1 Bacteroidota bacterium
TCGGTTCAAATTCAGGTTGTTTTAAATCTACTCCACGCACCCAAAATCCTTGTTGTTTCAGGCGTTTCACCAAGTGCCCGCCAATAAATCCGCCAGCGCCACAAACCAATGCTGTTTTCATCTTTAAAATAGAGTTTAGATAGTCAATGCGGGTGCAAACTTATTAAAAGATTTTCTATGCTCTTCCTGCAAGTAAATAAAGTACCGCCATTCGAATGGCTACTCCATTTTCTACTTGTTGCAAGATGAGCGATTGTTTAGAATCTGCTACATCAGAATTCAACTCCACTCCGCGATTTATCGGACCAGGGTGCATAATGGTGATGTTTTTATTGATAGAGTCTAAGAGTTCGCGGTTTACTCCGTAGTAAAGAGAGTATTCGCGCAAAGACGGTACATATTTGATGTCCATTCGTTCCAGTTGAATGCGCAGAATGTTTGCCGTATCACACCATTCCAGGGCTTTTTTCAAGTTGGGTTCATAGCTTACTCCGAGTTCTTCAATGTATTTCGGAATCAAAGTCGGAGGTCCGCACACTTTTACTTTTGCTCCCATTTTCAGCATCAACGGAATATCCGAACCTGCCACCCGCGAGTGTGTGATATCTCCCACAATTAAATAATTCAAGCCTTTCAGCGAGCCAAATTTTTCCAATACGGAAAACCCGTCCAAGAGTCCTTGTGTTGGATGTTCGTGTGTGCCGTCTCCTGCATTGACAATTGCGGCAGGAATATGTTTCGATAAGAACACCGGTGCCCCGCTTGAGGAATGGCGCATGACCACCATATCTACTTTCATCGCCAAGATGTTATTTACCGTGTCCAACAGGGTTTCTCCTTTTTTCACCGATGAACCGCTTGCCGAAAAATTTATGGTATCTGCTGAAAGTCTTTTTTCTGCGAGTTCAAACGAAATTCTGGTGCGCGTGGAATCTTCAAAAAACAAATTGGCAATGGTAATATCGCGCAACGAAGGCACTTTTTTTATCGGACGTTGTAGGACTTCTTTGAAATTTTTTGCCGTATCGAAAATGAGTTCAATGTCCGATTTCTCTAACTGTTTTATTCCGAGTAAATGGGGTTGACTCAATGCACTGCTCATTTTCTTATATTATTCGTTTATTATCCAAATTTTGTCTTTGCCGTCCGTTTCTTTCCATTCCACTTTAACCTTTTCGGCAGTAATGGAATCCACTACTTTGCCTACATATTTTGCCTCAATCGGCAAATGGCGGTGCAGTCGTCTATCCACCAATACCAACAATTCCACGTCTTTCGGTCTGCCATAATCGAGCATCGCATCGAGCGCGGAACGAATCGTACGCCCGGTGTAAAGCACATCGTCCACCAAAATCACTTGTTTGTTTTCTATAGAGAACGGAATGTCAGTTTCGTTGGCGGTCATTGGTTTTCCTTTCACTCGAAAATCATCGCGGTAAAACGTAATATCCAACTTTCCATGAAGCACTTTTGTTTTTGGTAAAATGGTTTTTAATCGCTCAATAATTCTGTTGGAAAGAGCAATTCCGCGAGGCTGAACGCCTACAATCACGGAATCGGAAAAATCTTTATGATGTTCGATTAATTGATGACAAAGACGGTCAACTATCAGTGCGAATTGCGCGCTTTCAATTAAGATTCGTTTTTGCATCGCGTGTAAGATTGCGCAAAGCTACAAAAAAGAATGAATTGCTGAAATTGCCGAAATCCTGCTCGTTTTTTTCACCCATTTCAAGGGGAAATCCTTCAAGGATTAGAAAAACGTGTTCGTTTTATTAACCTATTTCGACTGATTACGGTCCTGCATTGTCAAATCGTCTAATTTTCTCTCGCCCACTTATCGTGAATATTCACGAAGATGCGGTTCCAGCGAAGTTTGTGGAATAAGTCAGCACTGTTATCCATGCTCAACCAAATGAACCATGCTTTGCCTACAATGTGGTCTTCCGGCACAAAACCCCAATAGCGTGAATCTTGCGAATTGTGACGGTTGTCACTCATCATCCAGTAATAATTCAGCTTACAAGTGTACTCGTTTGTCGCCACGCCATTGATGAAAATTTTGCCGTCTTTCTGTTCTACTTTATTGCCTTCGTATATTTCGATTAGGCGTTTATAAATATAAATGGAACTGTCGTTCAAAATTAATTTCATGCCTTTAGCAGGAATCGTAACCGGGCCGAAATTATCTACATTCCAATGGAAATATTGCGGTGTATTTGGGTAAATGGACGCTATTACATCTTCGTTAGAACCTGTCGGATAATAAAAAGGCTTGATGCTTTCAATAGCGGGAATAGAACGCAGTTTTTCCAGATAGGATTGTTTTATCAAATACAAATGATGATTTGCCGGAACGGGTGTGCTGAAACGATTAGAAATATCTTCCATTTCATACTCGCGCAAATTTTCGGGCGAAAACTGAATATTGTCTTTGAAAACAACTTGATAAGGGAAATAAACATTCTCCGGCTCGTACGCCTTTTTATCGTTGATGAAAAGAACTCCGTCTTTCACCTCTAATTTATCATTCGGCACAGCGACACAACGCTTGATGTAATTCTCGCGTTTATCCACGGGACGCGCTTTGATATGATATTGAGTTCGCACGGCATCATAGGCAGAAAGGTTTGTGATACCTTGTTGTTTCAATTGGTATTCCGCTATGCGCAACAAGTCATAGTATGACATTTCTTGTCGCTCTAAAGCCACTGTGTCGCCAGCAGGAAAATTAAATACCACCATGTCGTTGCGTTTCACTTTTTGCAAACCCGGCAAGCGATTGTACGGTAGTTTTATCCATTCCAAATACGCAGGAATATTCAGTACCGGAATAGTATGGTGAAAAAACGGAATCGCAATTGGTGTCATCGGAATACGCGCTCCATAATGAAATTTACTTACAAAAGGGAAATCGCCCACCAACAATGTTTTTTCCATGGAGGGTGTTGGAATCATATACGGTTCAGCCACAAATGTGCGAATGAAAAAGGCGGCCAATACAGCAAAAATAATAGCATCAGCCCATTCGCGCAAACGGGTTCTCGGATATGGTTTTTGTCCCGGCTTTAAACCGTCAGGCGAAATGTATTTTATGTTGTCGTTGTATGCGATCCAAATCCAGTACACCGGTGCGCCCAAGGTCGCGCCCATAGAATCCAAAAAACTGAAGCGTCCGTGCGCTACAGCCATGCGCGTCATTTGCCCGCCCCAGTAAAAAACATTTACACCGGGCACAAACAACCAAAACGTCCACCAAGTAGGCTTATCTACGAGTTTATACCATTCAATGGAGCAAACGACAGGCACCCATGCTTTCCACGCAGGAATACCGAGTTTGGAAAATATTTTTTGAGTACCGATACGAACACCGACATAATAAATCAGTGTGATGAGCAAAATAACTGTAAACATTAATTTGATTTAAGTGCGGACGAAAATAGAAATATAGTCGTAAGTGTTAAGCAGTCAGACATAAGTCAATGAGGCAATTTGATTATTTTATGAGAGAAAGGATTTGCTGTTAGTCATTAACCAATGACATTTAATGATTATTTTTTCCATTTATTTTCCAATCCTTGAACGCTATGCGCCTCCTCTAATTTCTTACTGATTTGTCCCGTAAGAATATGCCAGTACATAACAAAATCAGAACCTAAACTGTATAATGGATAGATGAATGTAGCCGGTTTGTTTTTTTCGAAAATGAAATGCCCGAACCAGGCAAACCCATAACCGAAAAAGGGCGTCAAAAACAGCCACCAACCATTGCCTGTAAGAATGCCGCCAAAGAAACTTAGCAGCACCAAACTTGTTCCTACGAAGTGCAAACGATAATTAATCGGATTGGCGTGTTCTGTCAAATAATAGGGATAAAACTCTTTGAACGATTGGAAAACTTTTTCTGTTGCCATAATTTTCGGTTTTGTTTTTCAAAAGTAATAAAAAAAGGGAACTGACGATTTCGTCAATTCCCTTTTCAAATAGGTTTTATTTAATTAGTTTTTCGGAGCAAGTAGCGATGGCTGTGCCAAAGGAATACTCTTGTCTTCTTCTGCTTTGATAACCTCTCCTGAAATCGTCAGCACTTTATTTCCGCCATCAGCGTTTGATTCAATCGTAATGGTTTTGGTAAATTGCCCTACGCGACCTTGCGTGTTGTAGGTTGCTGTAATGACAGATTCTTTGCCCGGCAAAACAGGTTCTTTTGGCCAAGAAGGTACGGTGCAACCGCAACTCGCCCGCACATTCGACAATACTAATGGTTCTTTTCCTTCATTTTTAAAATGGAATTCATGTGTCACCTGCGGACCTTCTACTACCGTTCCGAAGTTGAATTTTTCTTCCGTCAGTTTTATTTTAGGGGCGTTCGGGTTTGCCGGTTTTGCAGCTTCCTGAGCATAAGTAACCGTTCCTAATAAGAGCGTAAAAGCTAATGCAATTTTTTTCATAATATCTATATATGTTTTTCGATTTAACGTTGCAAAGTAAGTATAGATTAACGGAATTGGAAATTAAAAAAACTAAAAGGGTTTCCTGTCGCCTCAAAAACTTCAATTTTATTTTTATTATCTTTGGTAACTCTTTCTCGAAAAAATAACAAGAAAAACCATGTCAGCAGAACGCAAACAGTTTACGGGAATTGTTACCAAACTCGGCTTACAGCCAATGGAAGCTCCCGCAATGATAGCGCATAAACCAGCAAAATTATTTATCGGAATTCCGTGCGAACATACTTTTCAGGAACACCGAATTGGGCTTACACCGGAGTCTGTGCGAACGTTAGTAGCAAACGGTCACCGAATCATTATTGAACGAAACGCAGGCGCGGAAAGTCGCTTTTCTGATGCCGATTATTCCGAAGCAGGAGCTGAAATTGCTGACAGTAAGGCGGAAGTTTTCAAAGCCGATGTCATTGTAAAAGTTGCGCCACCACAGTTAGAGGAAATAGAATTGATGCAGCAAGATCAAACCTTGATTTCCCCAATTCATTTGCCGACAATCAACCGAGAGTTTATTTCAAAATTGAGCGAAAAGAAAATTACGGCATTGGCGTTTGAATATACAAAAGACTTGGCGGGATTTTATCCGTTCGTGCGTGCCATGAGCGAAATTGCGGGCATTTCATCGGTGCTTATTGCTGCGGAATATTTGAGCAATGCGAATGATGGGAATGGGATGTTGCTCGGAGGTATTTCGGGTGTGCCTCCGGCAAAAGTGGTGATTTTAGGTGCGGGTGCGGTAGGTACTTATGCCGCTCGTGCCGCTATCGGCTTGGGCGCATTGGTTTCTGTTTTTGATAATAACGTATATAAATTACAACGTTTGCAAGAACGTATTGGTGCGCGAATTTTTACATCCACTTTTTCTCCTTCCATTATTGAAGAAGAATTGCGCACGGCAGATGTGGCGATTGGCGCAATCCATTCTAAAAAAGGGCGTACACCGATAATTGTGAACGAAGATATTGTGGCACAAATGAAAGGAGGCTCCGTGATTATTGATGTGAGTATTGATCAAGGAGGTTGTTTTGAAACATCAGATGTTACTTCACACGAAAAGCCCGTTTTTCAAAAATATGGCGTCACGCATTATTGTGTGCCGAACATTCCTTCGCGTGTTTCGCGAACAGCATCTTATGCGTATTCCAATATTCTCACGCCTATCTTATTGCACTGTGGCGATTTGAATGGTATCAACGGTTTGATATACGAAGAAGCAGGAATTCGCAATGGAATTTATCTCTATAAAGGCAACTTGACCAACGAGCATATCGCCAAAGCGTTCGGCTTGAAAAATACCAACTTGGAATTGCTGTTTGCGACTAATTTCTAAGCAATCCTCCTCGTTTTTTTGCCCCATTTATAAGTGCCTTGAAAAAACGAGCAAGATTTTTTCGCTGTCGCAAAAATATTCACCACAAATTTTGTTTTCTCGAAACTGTTCCTACTTTCGCGTCATGATTACGAAGTCTCTTATGTGTTTCGCTTGTTGTTGTGCTTTCGAAAGGAGGGAGATGTAGTTATTTGTTTTAATTGAATTAATTAATTGTACTGCCCCTTCAAGTTTTGGAGGGGCAGTTTGTTTTTAGGAATATGAGTGAGTTACTAGTAAATAAGATTAAGAAGTTTAGTGAGCAGCACGTTGCGTATGTGCCGTCTGTAAAAGGCATAGAAACCTTTACAGATAACTTGTTGAATTTTTTATTTCCGGTGCGCTCACCGCAAGGGAATGTAGCGGATTTGAGCGATATAAAATTGACGGCTTTGAAACGGCAGTTTCGCGATTTGTTGTTGCCGGGGGCGGTTACTAATAATATAGATGAAACTCAAATTGTCGAAACATTTTTCAATGCGTTGCCCGATGCATTTGATGCGTTGATTCTGGATGCGGAAGCCATTTTGAAATTTGATCCCGCAGCCAATTCACTGGAAG